>CAZZNK010000045.1:0-19587 GCA_964655585.1 uncultured Flavobacteriaceae bacterium | reverse complement strand
TTTCTTTTGATTTTTTATCCGCAGTTTCTCGTACTTCATCATTAATTTCTTTTAACAATTCCATTACAGAATCGGTAGTAGTCGAATCTAAAGCTCCTGTAGGCTCATCAGCTAAAACAACTTTGGGTTTCGTTACCAATGCTCTTGCAATGGCAACACGTTGTTTCTGTCCTCCAGAAAGTTCATTTGGCAAATGATTTGCCCAGTCTTTTAAACCTACTTTATCTAAATATTCTAATGCAATAACCAAACGTTCTTTTCTTTTTATTCCTTTATAATATAATGGTAAAGCAACATTTTCTAAAGCGGTTTTATAAGAAATTAAATTAAACGATTGAAATACAAACCCTAAAAACTTATTACGCAAAACAGCTGCTTTCTTTTCATTTAATTTTTCAATTAACTGTCCGTTTAGATAATAATTTCCTTCATCATGCTCATCTAACAAACCTACAATATTTAATAAAGTAGATTTACCCGAACCTGAAGACCCCATAATAGACACAAATTCACCTTCTTTTATATGTAAATCGATACCTTTTAAAACATGAAGAGAATCTTTACCGATAGGATAAGATTTATGTAATTTTTCTATTTTAATCATTGGTTAGTTAATTTTATACTAAAGTAAACATTGTTATTTTTTATGCTACTAATATTTTGTTAAAAGCAAAATACAATACACTTTTTTGATTACTACCATAAGACGTTAGTCAGTCCTTTTTGTTACAAGAAATATTAAAAATAGTACCTTTGCATTATTATTAATATCAATTCTTAATAATGATAAAAGGAATTCCTGCTGATAAAAAAATAATTTTGTTTGATGGTGTTTGTAACCTATGCAACTATAGTGTTCTAAAAGTTCTTAAATATGATAAAAAAGAGCAATTTGTATTTGCATCGTTACAATCGGATATAGGAAAAAAAATAATGACCTATTTGCAAATTAACCCTAAAAAAATAGATTCTATTATTTTATATGAACCAACTATAACGTATGATATAAAATCATCCGCAGCTTTAAAAATTATGAATGGTTTTGGTGGTCTTTGGAAAATGACTCAAATATTTTGGCTTTTCCCTAGAGCTATTAGAGATTTTTTTTATGATATTATTGCTAAGCATCGTTATAAGTGGTTTGGAAAAAGAGAAAGTTGTATGTTGCCAACCGAAAAATTAAAAAGTAAATTTTTATGAATACAATTAGTTGCATAATTTTTGATATGGATGGCGTTATCGTCAACACAGAACCTCTTCATAAAAAAGCGTATTTCAGTACGTTTAAAGAGTTAAACTTAGATGTTTCTGATGAATTATACCACTCGCTCACAGGCACTTCTACTCTAAATGCTTTCCAAAAATTAGTTTGTCATTTCAATTTAAAAATGGATCCTAACGAATTAGTTGCCAAAAAAAGAGGCTATTTCAATGATTTATTCATTACAGATTCTGAATTACAACTTATAGAAGGTGTTGAAGATATTATAATCTATTTTTACACTAAAGGATTGACCTTAGTGCTTGCTTCTTCTGCATCGCATAATACCATCAATCGTGTGTTTAAACGTTTTGACTTGGATAGTTATTTTATCGGAAAGTTGAGTGGTGCAGATTTAAAAGCATCAAAACCGCATCCAGAGATTTTTGAAAACGCTGCCAAATTAGCCAATACATCAACAGAAAATTGCATTGTTATAGAAGATTCTGATAACGGAGTTTTAGCAGCAAATAGAGCCGGAATTTATTGTGTTGGCTATAAAAGTGAACATTCTAAAATGCAAACCTTAAAAAATGCTGATTTGGTAATTGATGAATTTGAAGAATTAAAAAAACTTATTTAAAGAGTATTCTTTACTACCATTACTTCAAATTCTCTAAAATAAAGGTGACGCATTTATCAATTTTTAAGGTAAACGAATAATCATCAGAAACGACTTCAAAGGTTACTTTTGATTCATTTTTTTTTTGATAATTTGTTTGATTGAAAATTGTAGTATTTTCTCAATAAAATAAAGTTTATTTTAATGTTTTCTTTAAAAACATCAACATATTTCTTTCTAAAATATCAAAAGTACCATCAGAAAAGAAAACCTCTTTAATATCATTAATCAAATGCTCTAAAAATTTATGAGAATAGTTATGTGCTTCCATATTCTCTTGAATTTTTTGTATTGCTTGATAATCATTATCACCTTTCAATTCAATATGAATTTTTTTGTAGGTTTTTTCATCAACTTTAGAAATAATAACTTCTTTTTCTTCAAGAGAAATATTATAATCTGCTTGTGCAGCGTATAAAAGTATATATGCTTTAAATTCTTTTTTTGTCCAATTTGTATTCATTGCCTTTTTTATTTTGTTTCACAAATCTACTAACAAATCTTGTTATATTATAAATCGTAATGTTAAACTTATCAATCGTATTCTTATTTTTCAATTGGCAAATTTGTTAAACTTCCCCATTCTGTCCACGATCCATCATAAATAGTTAAATCTTTATACCCTGTAATTTCTGCACCTAATGCTAAAATACAAGCAGTAATTCCTGAACCGCAAGAAAATACTAGTTGTTGATTTGTTATTTTTATTTCAGTAAAAATAATTTTAATTTCTTCGGATGATTTCATTTTTCCATCAAATTGCAACTCAGTATATGGTAGGTTTATCGAATTTGGGATATGACCAGAACGCAAACCGACTCTTGGTTCTTCTACTTTGGCGTAAAACCGATCTTGTGATCGTGCATCTAATATTGATGTTTTTTTATCAGAAATAGCGTTCAAAACAGTTTCATAATCCCAAAAATAATTTGGATTGTATTTTGTAATAAAATCTCCTTTCTTAACTATAAAATTACTGGTGTTTTCTGTTGAAAAACCTGCTATTTTCCATTCAGGAAATCCGCCATCAAGAACAGCAATATTCTGGTGTCCCATTGTTTTAAACATCCACCAAACTCTTGGAGAAGAATACACTCCTATCTTATCATAAACTACAATTATTGAATCTTTATTAATCCCTAATAATTGTGCTTGCTCTTGAAATTTCTCTGCGGATAAAAGTGTGTTTGGAAATGGTGCAGAAGTATCAGAAAAAGAGTTTTTAATATCTATAAAGCGTGCTCCTATGATTTGCTTATTATCAATCGTACTATTTATATTAGAAGTAACTTTTTTTATTGTCGCATCTAAAACAATCAAATTTGGATTGTCAAGATTTTGATATAACCAATTTACTGAAACTATTGATGTCATTAATTTTATATTCAAAAACGCACTATTATCACTAGCAATTATTTTACAGCATCATAATTATCATCCCAATTTTTAACTTTAGGTTCTCCTAATTTCCCGACAGATTTTGCAACCAACATAGATACTGCTGCATCTCCAGTAACATTTACAACAGTTCTACACATATCTAAAGGTCTATCAACTGCAAAAATAAGCGCCAAACCTGCTTCTGGAATTCCTGCATAACCAAGTACTCCAACCAACATAACCATTCCTGCTCCTGGTACAGCTGCACTACCTATTGATGCTAATGTTGCTGTAGCAATAATTCCTAATTGGGTTCCGAAGGTTAAGTCCATTCCAAATGCTTGCGCAATAAAAACGGCAGCAACGGCTTGGTACAAACTAGTTCCGTCCATATTAATAGTTGCACCGATAGGCAAAACAAAACTTGCTACTTCTTCTTCTACTCCGATATGCTCAGTTACACGCTCCATAGTTACAGGTAACGTAGCAGCACTTGAACTGGTAGAAAATGCCAATAATTGTGCTGGCGACATTGCTTTCATAAAGAAACTTGGTTTGCGTTTTGTAAATACTAAGACTAATATATTATAAAAACCAATCATAATTAGCAAACCACCAACTACGGTTATTGCGTACCAACCGAGTGCTTTAAATAAATCTATACTTGGCGATTCTACCACCAAAGCCGCTAATAAAGCAAAAACTCCGTATGGTGCTGCTAGCATAATTAAATCAACCATTTTGAGTATGACGTCATTAAATCCACTAAAAAAAGCTGTCACAGCTTTTGCTTTTTCTTCAGGAATTAAAATTAATCCAACTCCAAAAAAGACTGCAAAAAAGATAACTTGTAACATATTTCTGTTACTTGTAGCGGCTGCAAAAATATTTTGTGGCACCAAATCTACCAATGCTTGTAATGGGCCAGATTTTGTTTGATTTTGTGCTTCTTCTTTGTATTTTGCAGTGTTATCTCCATAATTTTTCACCATCTCTGCACGTGTAGATTCAGTAATAGATTTTCCAGGATTTACAATATTTACCAATAACAAACCAATAGAAACGGCAATTACAGTTGTCATTACATAAATTACAATGGTTCTCCCACCCATTTTAGAGAGTTTAGAAATATCTTTTAAGTCAGCTACACCTGTTATTAATGCAGCAAGGATTAATGGAATTGCAATTAATTTGAGCGAATTAATAAAAATTGTTCCAAATGGTTTTATCCAATCTTGAACAATTTCTTTACCACCATCAAAGTTTGTCATTAATATACCTACTAATACTCCTAATACCATTCCAAGTAATATTTTCCAATGTAATGCGAGTTTCTTCATTTATTTTTGATTTGATTTTTATTTTTGAAAGATAGAAAAAAATATTTATAAAACTGTGACTTTATTTGTATATTGGGGTCACATTGTCACATTTTATGTAAACAAAAATATTAATAATTAAATAAAAAAAATGACAGGAATTTTAGATTTATTAGGTAGTGATTTAGGAAAACAAATTATCTCTGGTGTAGCAGGAAGTACAGGAAATGACACAAACAAAACAAGTAGTGTTTTAACAATGGCGCTACCTGTATTAATGAAAGCAATGCAACGTAATGCTTCAACAGAAAAAGGTGCAGAAGGATTAATGGGGGCCTTATCAAAAAAACACGACGGAAGTATTTTAGACGACTTAGGTGGTTTATTTAAAGGTGGTGTAGATAGTAATGTATTGCAAGATGGTGGTAATATTTTAGAACATATTTTAGGAAATAAACAACAAGGAGTACAACAAGTTATTGGACAAAAATCTGGTTTAAGCGCTAGTAGTGTTGCTAATATCTTAAAAGTAGCAGCACCAATTTTAATGGGTGTTTTAGGAAAACAAACACGTCAGAAAAAGGTAAGTAGCTCATCAGGCTTAGGTGGTTTACTTGGCGGATTACTTGGTGGAAATTCTACACAAAAAGAACAAGGATTTTTAGAGCAAATTCTAGATGCAGATGGAGACGGAAGTATTGTTGATGATGTAGCCGGAATGATTCTTGGCGGTGGTAATAAAAAATCTGGAGGTCTTGGTGGACTTTTAGGAGGTTTATTTGGTAAATAAAACTATTAGTTTTAATATAAAAAAAGGTCAAACAAACTTGTTTGACCTTTTTTTATTGTATTTTACTTACTTACTTTTGCAGCGATTTTTATACTACTATGGAGAAATTAAAACAACGTTGGGGATTAAAAAGTAATTGGGCTTTTGCAGCTATTATCTTAGCCTTTTCAATTAATGGATCTTTTGCTACTTGGGTTGCCAAACCTATTACAGAATTTATCGGTATAACCTCAGAAGCAAACGGTTGGGTTTATTGGCTTATTCGTATTCCGCTTATCTTTATCATATATCAAATTACCTTGCCACTTTCTGGTTGGCTTTTCGGGCAATTTGAATTCTTTTGGAATATGGAAAAGAAAATGCTAAAAAGAATGGGGTTTAAACGTTTTTTCTCAGAAGAAAATTAAACTTCAATTATTTTTTTTGATTTTTCTCCTGAAAACACGTAAGTGTACAGCCACATTAAAGTAAATGTTGGTATCACATCTAAAAATGGCAATGCTTCTTCAATAAATGTAATTGCAGCTGCAATTTTTCCTTTTTTACCTTTGTATAATTTAGTCATTAAATAAGCTGATAATGGTGCCCAAACAATATCAAAAGGAGGAAAAACAAAAGACACATAACCTAATGCATCGCATAGAATTCCTAAAAAGAGTTTTTTATATTTTTTATTTTTCATATATTTTTTAGTGTATTATACCTTTATAAAAATCAAATTTCGAGCCAAAAAAATAGTTAAATTTGCTTACAAGTATCAATTTTAGTAAATATAATTTTTTCTGATGGATTTTGATCTTTTTTTATCAAAAGTAACACATTTAAAAACAGCCACACTAGGTGGTTTAGATGCGCAATTCCGATTAGCTCCAAAATTGAGATTACGGTATGATGCAAATAAAATAAAAGCAAAAAATCCTAAGAAAGCAGCCGTTTTAGCATTGTTTTATCCAAATAAAAAAAATGAAACTTGCTTTTTACTTACTGAAAGAGCGACTTATAAAGGGACACATTCTGCTCAAATTAGTTTTCCTGGTGGAAAAATGGACACATCAGATACAAATTTACTAGAAACGGCATTGAGAGAAACATTTGAAGAAATCGGTGTACAACAATCATCCATAGAAATTATTAGAGAAATTACAGATGTGTACATTCCTCCTAGTAATTTTTTAGCAACACCTTTTATTGGGTTTACAAAAAAACAGCCCACTTTTAAAACAAATAACGAAGTAGAAACCATTATTGAGGTTTCTCTGTCAGACTTATTAGATGGCTCAAATATTAAAACCGTAACTATAAGCACTTCTTATATGCAAAACACAGACGTACCTTGCTTTAAATTAAATAATTACATTGTTTGGGGAGCAACAGCAATGATGCTAAATGAAATCAAAGAGCTGATATTGTAGCATTTTTACAATTCTTTTGTACTTTAGCGACCAACTTTAAACAAACTACTAAATGCCTTTATTTAAAAGGAATCCTTTCGGACATATATTATTCATAAAAAAATGGTTGTTCCGAATTTTCGGAGTTATTTCTCACGGTAGATACCGTAGATTTAATAAATTAATGATAGAAGGATCTGAGATTATTAGAAGCTTACCCGATAAAAACGTATTATTTGTATCAAATCATCAAACTTATTTTGCAGATGTTGCAGCAATGGTTCATGTTTTTAACGCTTCATTAAAAGGAAGGGATAATAATATTAAAAATATTGGATACATTTGGCAACCAAAAGTAAATCTTTACTATGTGGCCGCTGGTGAAACAATGCGCTCTGGCTTATTGCCAAAAATATTTGCCTATGCTGGTTCAGTTTCTATTGACAGAACTTGGAGAAGTAATGGGGAAAATGTAAAAAGACAGGTAAAAATGTCTGATATTTCTAACATTGGGAAAGCTTTAAATGATGGTTGGTTAATTACATTTCCTCAAGGTACAACTACTGCTTTTAAACCGATACGAAGAGGTACTGCTCATATTATAAAAAAACACAAACCTATTGTAGTCCCTATTGTTATTGATGGCTTTAGACGCTCTTTTGACAAAAAAGGGTTGTTGATAAAAAAACGAAATATTTTACAATCTATGGTGATAAAAAAACCACTAAAAATAGATTACGAGAATGAAAGTGTTGCCGATATTGTTGAAAAAATTGAATTTGCAATTGAACAGCACCCCTCTTTTTTAAAGGTAATTTCTAAAGAAGAATATGCCAAACAAGAAGCTGAATTGAATAAAAAACGAGCGTTTTGGAACTCTACTAGTAATTAGTATTCAGTTAACAAATACTGCTAACTGAATACTTATTGCCATACGCTATCCTAACCAAGCATTCATCATCCATAATGTTTTTTCTTGCTCTGAAATAAAATCGCTCATTAAAGAGTTGGTACCTTCGTCATTGGCATCATCAGAAATATCTAAAATAGTTCTTTCTATTTTTAACAACTTAGACAATGAGTTTACTACTACTTTTACAGCATCTATATCATTAGAAACATTTTGTGCAACGGGTACTTTTGCTGTTTTTATATAATCAGAAAAGGTGTGCAACGGCGTACCTTCTAAAGTTAAAATACGTTCTGCAATGATATCTACTTTCTCTTGAGAATCTGTATAAAACTCTTCAAACTTTACATGTAACTCAAAAAAGTTCTTTCCTTTAATATTCCAATGTAAACCTCTTAAATTTTGATAATACACTTGAAAGTTTGCTAATAATTCATTCAATTCTACTACTAAATTGGCTGTTTTTTGTTTGTCTAATCCTAAAATTGTTGTGCTCATTTTTTTATGTTTTTATATTACTTATTTTTGATACCACAAAGGTCTTCTAAATTCTTCTTCTAAAACTATAAGTATTATTGATTATTTTAATATCTTTATCAAAAATTATGATACCATGACCATTTCCCAACTAAAATACGTCCTTTCAGTAGCAGAATATCAAAATTTTACGATTGCTGCATCTCACAGTTTTGTTACACAACCTACGTTAAGTATGCAAATACAAAAGCTAGAAGATGAATTGGATGTTAAAATTTTTAATCGTTCAAAAAAACCTATCGAATTGACAGAAGTCGGTAAAAAAATAGTAGAACAAGCCAAAGTTATTGTTGACGAAAGTAATAGAATTATTGATATTGTACATCAGCAAAAAGGATACATTGGTGGCGAATTTAAGTTAGGAATTATTCCTACTATTATGCCAACATTACTTCCAATGTTTTTAAATGCTTTTACAAAAAAACACCCAAAAGTAAAGTTGATTATTGAAGAATTAACTACCGAAGAAATTGTACGAAAACTTACTGATGGTCATATTGACGCAGGTATTGCAGCCACTCCTTTAGAAAATGAAGCGATTAAAGAACATCCTTTATACTATGAACCTTTTGTGGGGTTTATCCCTGAAAATCACAGACTATTTTCTAAGCATAAAATTGAAGCTGATGAATTAGAAATGGACGATATTTTACTGCTTGAGGATGGGCATTGTTTTAAGGATAGTATTATTAATTTGTGTAGAACGCATAAAATTGATAATAAAAAGAAATTTCAATTAGAAAGCGGTAGTTTCGATACACTTATCAAACTTACTAAAGAAGGTTTAGGGATGACTTTACTGCCTTATTTACATACGCTAGATTTAAGTGAAAAAGACAAATTACATTTAAGAGAATTCAAAAATCCACCACCTGCAAGAGAAGTCAGTTTAATTTACCATAAATCTCAATTAAAAATGCAATTGATTGAAGCTCTAAAAATTACAATTGATGGCATAGTGCGTGGTGCTATTTCGTTTAGTGATGTAAAAATTATTAGCCCGTTACAGAAAAAATAAAGCTACTCTGTCTCTTCTGCTTCTATTTCTTCTGAATCTTCTCGAAAAGCACTCGGTAAAATATCTGGTATTAATTTTATTAAAAGTGGCAATAACAACGCTCCTCCTGGTAACATAAATACTGCAAAAGCTGGTATTGCTTTAAAAATATCTAATAACTGAATTTTTATTTTTTGCTTTTCATCATCAGACAAAGAAGTATGCATCGATTTTTTTATCAAAAAAATTGCCTCTTTACTTTGAGACAATTCTTTTGCCAATCGTTTCTTGTTTTTTTGAAGAAGTTCTTTTATTTCCTCTACAGAAGTCATTTATACTTTTCTACGTTTACGTTCGGTTTTTAATAAATTTAGCTCTCTACTAGTTTGTCCGGCAACAGATGTATTCTCTTCTGCTCTTCGTATTAAATACGGCATTACATCTCTAACAGGACCAAAAGGAACATATTTTGCTACGTTATAACCTTCTTTTGCTAAGTTAAAACTAATATGGTCACTCATTCCGTATAATTGCCCAAACCACACATTCATATCGTTGGTTTCGAGTTCTTTTTCTTTGATTAAATCCATCAACAAATAAGAACTTTCTTCGTTATGAGTCCCTGCAAATAACGCCATGTTTTGATTGTTCATCATAAACTTTATCACGGAATCATAATTATCATCTGTTGCTTTTTTATCTACACAAATTGGCGATAGATACCCCATTTCTTCAGCACGTTCTCGCTCTTTTTCCATATAAGCTCCACGCACAATTTTCATTCCGATATGAAATCCTTTTTCTTGTGCTCTTTGATATAAACCTTTTAAATACTCAAGCCTATCATGTCTATACATTTGCAAAGTACTAAAAACAATCGATTTATCTTTGTTGTATCTTTCCATCAATTCCTCTAACAAATCATCAACAATACCTTGCATCCAACTTTCTTCAGCATCAATCAATAAAGGTACATCATTTTTTACCGCAGCTTTACAAACTGTATGATAACGAGCTACAACAACTTCCCATTCTTTTTTTTCTTCGGATGACAATTCAATCTTTTCTGTTAATTTTTGATATAAAGCCAAACGCCCAAAACCAGTTGGTTTAAAAACGGCAAATGGTATGGATGCTTTTTCTTGAGCAAAATCAATTGTTTTTAAGGTTTTCTTCAATGCTTTATCAAACTGCTTTTCAGTTTCCTTTCCTTCTACCGAATAGTCTAAAATACTATGTACCTTTTTTTTGTACATGTTTTTTATATTTGGCAAGCAATCCTCTTCTGTTACACCTCCACAAAAATGATCAAAAACGGTGGAACGAATCAACCCTTCTACTGGCAAATGCAACTTTAAAGAAAAATTAGTCAGTGCTGTACCTATTTTTACCAAAGGCTCTTTTTGTATCATTTTAAATAAAAAATAAGCTCGCTCTAATTGAGAATCTGTTTTTAATGAAAAAGCAGTTTCGGTGTTATCAAAAAGTTTCATGTAAAATTGTATTATTTTGTTTCAAACAAAGATACGATTATTCAATTATTTCTCTTTAATTTGTATTCAAATATATTTTTAATGCAATCAATAGAAGCCGCCTCTTATTTTGTTCATTTCCAAGAAAAAGGATATCAAGAATTAAACAGACTTATCAAGAAAAACGAATATTCTTCTGTTTTTATATTGGTAGACGAACATACTATGGAATTTTGTTATCCAAAATTTATTCCGAATTTAGAAGTTTCCGTTCCTATTGAAGTAATAGAAATTGAATCTGGCGAAGAACATAAGAATATTGAAACTTGTGTAGGCCTTTGGAATGTTTTGACCGAATTAAATGCAGATAGACGTAGTTTACTCATTACTTTAGGTGGCGGTGTCATTACAGATTTAGGAGGTTTTGTAGCTTCTACTTTTAAACGAGGAATTGATTTTGTAAATATTCCAACTACTTTATTAAGTATGGTTGACGCTTCTGTTGGCGGAAAAACAGGTGTAGATTTAGGTGTTTTAAAGAATCAAATTGGTTTATTCTCTAACCCAGAAATAGTATTGGTTGATGATACTTTTTTAACAACAGTTTCGCCAAGAGAAATACGTTCTGGGATGGCAGAAATCATCAAATACGGATTGACATATGATATTGAATTATTCAATCAAATAAAAGCACACAATCAATTAAATATCAATAATTTGATATACAAATCTATTGATATAAAAAACAAAGTTGTTATACAAGATCCGAAAGAAAAAAGTTTGCGTAAAATTTTAAACTTTGGACACACAATTGGTCATGCTATTGAGTCCTATTTTTTAGAATCTAAAGATAAAGAAAACCTAACACACGGAGAAGCAATTGCTATCGGAATGATTTGCGAAACCTATATTTCTTCTCAGCAATTAAATTTTCCAAAAGAGACCTTATCAGAAATCAAAAAAACAATTATAGACATTTACGGTAAAACAAGTATTTTAGAAAAAGACTTCTCTTCTATCATTGAACTTTTAAAACATGATAAAAAGAATGTTGGCGGACAGATAAACTTTGTTTTACTAAATAACTTAGAAGACTGTGCGCTAAATTGTAAGGTTTCTAATGAATTGATTGTGGAGAGTTTAGAATATTACTTATCCTAAATCAATTCCATAAATCTTTTTATACTGTGGCAGTATTGAAGCCAAAGAAAATTGTTTAGAATGTTTCTTTGCATTATCTTTAAAACTTGTCAATACAGCTTCATCTTTTAAAATAGCAACGGCATTTTTTGCCATATCATCAATATCTCCTAAATTACTTAAAAAACCTGTTTCACCTTGTATATTTACCTCAGGTAAACCACCTGTATTTGTAGAAATAATTGCAGTACTTGCTGCCATCGCTTCTAAAGCTGCCAAACCAAAACTTTCTGTTTCTGAGGGCAGTAAAAACACATCAGAATAACATAATATTTTTGTAACTTCATTGCTATTTCCTAAAAAGATAACTTTATCAGAAATTCCTAATTCAACAACCAAATTCTCCACTTTTAATCGATCTGGTCCATCGCCAACCATCAATAATTTAGAGGGAACTTCTTTTTGAACCTTGTAAAATATTTTTATCACATCCTCTACCCTTTTTACAGGTCTAAAATTACTAATATGTGTTAAAATTCGCTCTTCTGGTTTTGCCAATGCATCTCTTTGGCATTCTCCTTGATGCGTTTTTTCATACTTTTTTACATCAATAAAATTATAGACCACTTCTATTTCTTTAGAAATATCAAACAAGCGCAAAGTATCTTGCTTTAAACTTTCTGAAACCGCCGTAACCACATCAGAATGATTGATGCTAAATGCTACCGCTGTTTTATAATTCGGATGGCTCCCAACCAAGGTAATATCTGTGCCGTGAAGTGTAGTAATTACTTTTATGTTAATCCCTTTTTCTTTCAGCATTTGCTTTGCCATATAGGCTGCATATGCATGCGGAATTGCATAATGAACATGCAATATTTCTAGTTGATGTTTCTCTACAATTTCTACCATTTTACTAGACAAAGCTAGTTCATAGGGCTGGTATTGAAATAACGGATATTCTTCCATCAATACTTCATGATAATGTAAATGATGCGAAAAATAATCTAATCGAACGGGCTGATTATAGGTAATAAAATGTACTTCATGTCCTTTATCGGCTAAAGCAATTCCTAATTCTGTGGCAACAATACCACTTCCTCCAAAAGTTGGATAACAAACAATACCTATTTTCATATTATAATTAAAAGATTCAAAAATTGAAGAATTAAAAAATTTAAAACTCTGACATTAGTTGTAAATATGATACAATCCTTACATCAAAACCTTAAATTCTTCAATTTTTGAATATCGTTTTAATAATCTCCTAAAGTTTCTGGATTTTGAGAAAGTGCATCAGCCAATTGCGCATCACTTGGTGGCTTACCGTGCCACGCATGCGTATGCATCATAAAATCTACGCCATTACCCATTTCTGTATATAACAAAATACATACAGGTTTTCCTTTTCCTGTTCTACTTTTTGCTTCTGATAATCCGTTTTTAATGGCATCAATATCATTTCCTTTTTTTACCACCAAAACATCCCAATCAAAAGCTTCAAATTTTGCTTTTAAACTTCCCATTGCTAAAACATGGTCTGTTGTTCCGTCAATTTGTTTTTCGTTTACATCAATCGTAGCAATTAAATTATCTATCTTTTTTGCAGATGCATACATAATTGCTTCCCAATTCTGACCTTCTTGTAACTCTCCATCTCCATGTAACGTGTAAATAATTTTATCATCATTATTTAACTTTTTTGCTTCTGCTGCACCTATTGCTACACTCAATCCTTGTCCTAAAGAACCAGAAGCAATTCTAATTCCTGGCAAACCTTCGTGTGTTGTTGGGTGTCCTTGCAAACGTGTATTTAACTTTCTAAAAGTAGCTAATTCACTCACAGGAAAATAGCCACTATGTGCCAAAACACTATAATATACAGGAGAAATATGTCCGTTGGATAAGAAAAATAAATCTTCCCCTTTTCCATCCATAGCAAAATCAGTTGAATGGTGCATTACCTCTTGATAAAGTACGGTTAAAAACTCTGCACATCCTAAAGAACCTCCTGGGTGTCCTGATTGTACGGCGTGTACCATTCGTAAAATATCTCTACGAACTTGTTGTGTAAAATCTTGTAATTGTTGTGTTGTTGACATTGTGTTAGCTTATTTAGAGTGTAATTTTTTAGTTACAACAAAAATACTTTAATAATTAAGAATGCACAATCGCTTTTTAAGTTTTTTGCTTCTTCTTTTTTGCTGCAGGAAACAATACATTGTTTAAAATCAATCTATACCCTGGTGATGTTGGGTGCAGCTCTAATTCTGTTTTCGGATCTCCTATTCTATGTTGATAATCTTCTGGATCATGCCCTCCATAAAAGGTAAACATCCCTTTTCCTTTGGTTCCGTGTATATAACGTGCTTCTCTATTTATTTTATTTTCTCCCATAACCAATACGGTAGATTTTATGGTATTCCGATCAAAAGATGTAGTTTGTCCCATAAAACCTTTGACCAATTGTGTATGATTTTGCGTTAACATTGTTGGCACTTGATCCCATTTTGCAGAAAACTCTATCAACGAAAAATAATCTGACGTTTTGGGTATTTTACGTTTCCCTGTCATATCTATTGATGAAAACTCATATGTCGTCGGGTTTCGAATCAACTCAAAATCGGTAAATGCAAATGTATTTCTAAAATCTATTTTAGATTGATAATTTACTTCGGATGGATCACCGTCAAACATCGATTCGCAAATATCAACACCATCTGCTGCCAAAGCAATATCAAAACTATCGGTTGCAGAACACATGGCAAACATAAACCCACCGCCAATTACATAATCTCTAATTTTTTTTGCCACCGCTCTTTTTTCTTCAGATACTTTGTCATACCCCAATTTTTTAGCTAATTTTTCTGCTGCTATTTTCCGTTCTACATACCAAGGTGCAGTTCTAAATGCTCCGTAAAACTTACCATATTGTCCTGTAAAATCTTCGTGATGTAAGTGCAACCATTCATACAATAACAGTTTATCATTCAAAACATCCTCATCATAAATAACATCAAACGGAATTTCAGCAAACTTCAAAACCATTGTTACTGCATCGTCCCAAGGCATTTTATTTTTAGGTGAATACACCGCAATTTTTGGAGCTTTCTCTAAAGTAACCGCTTCCATATTTTTAGAGGGCGAAGCAATTTCTTCTAAAATGATTGCCGCTTTAGCATCCGAAATTATCTGATAAGATACTCCCCTAATTTTGCATTCTTTTTCTATAATTCCGTTATTTTCTATTAAAAAAGCACCGCCATCGTAATTTAATAACCATTTAGATTTTAAACCGTTTTGTAAGGAAAAATAAACAATTCCGTAGGCTTTTAAATGGTTTTTCTGATTGTCATGACTCATTGGAACATAAATAAAAGATGCCCAAATTGAATTGGTGACTAGAAGGAATATGAGTGTTGTTAGAAGTTTTTTCAAATTATATTCGTGTAAATTTATTTCTAAAAGGGCACTTCATTATCATCACCAAAAGCATCTTTTGGCTCAATAAATTTATTAGGAGAAACTCCTTCATTCATTTTAGATTGAAACTCGCTACTAAAACCTTCTTCTAAATCAGAAAATTTTGCCAAATGACCTGTAAATTTTAATCGGATATTCGCCAAACCACCATTTCTATGTTTTGCTACAATAAACTCTCCTTGCCCTTCACAAGGCGTATGATCGTCATCGTCCCATTCTGTCATCCCGTAATATTCTGGTCTAAAAATAAACGATACGATATCTGCATCTTGCTCAATAGCACCAGATTCCCTTAAATCTGATAATAATGGTCTTTTACTTCCACCACGGGTTTCTACCGCCCTAGATAATTGTGACAAAGCAATTACAGGAACTTCTAGTTCTTTTGCCAAAGCCTTTAAATTCCTAGAAATCATTGAAATTTCTTGCTCTCTATTTCCGCCACCTTTTGAGTTGGTTCCTGCAGTCATCAACTGTAAATAATCAATCACAATAATTCTTACACCGTGTTGCGACACCAATCTTCTTGCTTTGGCTCGCAAATCAAAAATAGAAAGAGACGGTGTATCATCAATAAAAATAGGGGCATCAGACAAACGCTTTACTTTTACATTTAACTGCTCCCACTCGTGTGGCTCTAAATTTCCTTTTCTTAATTTCTCTGAGGTTAGACCCGTTTCCGAAGAAATCATACGAGTAATTAGCTGAACCGAAGACATTTCTAACGAAAACACCGCTACTGGATGATTAAAATCAATCGCCATATTTTTTGCCATAGAAATAACAAATGCTGTTTTTCCCATACCAGGTCTTGCCGCAATAATAATCAAATCTGATGGTTGCCAACCCGAAGTTAACGCGTCTAATTTGGTAAAACCTGTTGCCAAACCACTCATTCCTTCTTGACCTGCAATTTCTTCAATTTTCTTTAAAGCTTGCTTTACCAAATCGCCAGAAGTTTCTGAACTTTTCTTTAAATTACCTTGTGTTACCTCAAATAATTTTGCTTCTGCATCATCTAACAAATCAAAAACATCGGTCGTTACATCATAAGCATTTTCTATTATTTCACTCGAAATGGAAATTAATTTTCTTTGAATGTATTTTTGGATGATGATACGCGCATGAAACTCAATATGTGCAGAAGATGCCACTTTTTGCGTTAAACGAATCAGATAAAAATCGCCCCCAACTAAATCTAACTTTAAATTCTTTTTTAGTTGATTTGAAACTGTTAATAAGTCAATGGGTTGTGAGTTTTGAAACAACTCATATATTACTTTGTAAATTTCTTTGTGCTTAGTTTCATAAAAAGCATCAGCATGTAAAATATCAATTACATCATCAATTCCTTTTTTATCAATCATCATCGCTCCCAACACAGCCTCTTCTAGATCAACTGCTTGTGGTGGTATTTTACCTTTTTCTAGGCTAATAATTCTAGATTTGTCTATCTTTTTACCAGTAAATGATTGTGTTTTCTCCATATACCCACAAAAGTAATTTTTTGTATGAATATTGCTTACTTTTTCTGACTTTAATTTGTGCACAAATTTTGTTGACTAAAATGTTATTATCATGTTAATAAGTAGGCAACTTTCAATTTGATTCACTATTTTTAGCGTCATGTTTTCAAATAAAAGAAATTTAGCACTCTCCATTTTTTTACCTGTACAAATTCTATTAGTACAAATTGCGGGGAAACACCCATCGTTTATTGAGTATTATTATTCAAACGGAATTTATAACTACATCAGTAAATTTTTACGAATTGCTTTTGGCTGGTTGCCATTTTCTTTTGGAGATGTATTGTTAGCTTACTTACTCTTTTTATTACTTCGGTTTTTGTATCGATTGATAAAAAGTAGGTTTAAAAACATAACCTCCAAATTATTGAGTTTCACAGCTATTTTATCGATTATTTATTTCTGTTTTTATTTTTTCTGGGGATTAAATTATTACCGAGAACCACTGGCTAAAAACTTACAACTAAAACAAGCTACCTATACTACCGAGCAATTAGTAGCATTATCAAAAAAACTCATCAGTAAAACGAATGAGATTCAAATTAATACCACAAAGTCAGATACTATAAAGGTAACAATACCTTATCTTCAAAAGGAAATTTATCAAAAAGCACTTCTTGGTTATGAAAACATTGCTACAAAATATCCTCAGCTAAAATACCGACACAAATCAGTAAAAAGTTCTTTGATGAGTCTTTTACAAAGCTATAACGGAACATCTGGTTATATGAATCCGTTAACAGGAGAAGCACAGATAAACGATAAAATCCCTAAAAACTACACACCTTTTGTAACCTGTCACGAAATGGCACATCAAATTGGTTGGGCAGCAGAAAATGAAGCTAATTTTGTGGGATTTTTAGCTTCCATTTCTAATAAGGATGTGTATTTTCAATATTCAGGTTATAAAACGGCAATGCGCTATGTAATTTATGAAATCTACAAACGTGATAAAGAATTATACAAAGAGATATATCAGCAAATAAACATCGGAATTAAAAAAGACTTTAAAGAAAGTTACAACTTTTGGCAACAGTATAAAAATCCGTTTGAACCTATTGTAAAAAAAGGTTACAATGCCTATCTAAAAGCCAACAAACAAGACAAAGGAATTGAGTCTTACAATTATGTGGTCGATTTGTTGGTCTCTTATTTCAAAGAAAATGAGCTCTAGTAGTCTCTTAAAGTTTTGTTAAATAAGCCTTCGTTTACCTATTCTAAAAAGTATCTCTTTAAATTTATCAACTATTTAAACAACCAAACAAATGAAAAACCTATTTTTAGTACTCCTATTTTTGTCGTATTCGGTAACTCAATCACAAGAATACTTCCCAATAAATACAGGAGTAAAAACTTCAAAAAACACCGTTGTTGCCTTTAAAAATGCAACCATTTACGTAACACCAACAAACATTATTAAAAATGGAACGTTACTAATTAAAGATGGTAAAGTTGTACAAGTTGGCAAACGTGTTTCAATACCAAAAGGAGCAAAAATAATTGATATAAAAGGAAAAACGATTTACCCTTCTTTTATTGATGTCTATTCAAGCTTCGGAATTGCAAAAGCAAAAAGACCTTCTAATTCTAATAGAAGACCACAATATGATGCTGGAAGAAAAGGCTATTATTGGAATGATCATATTAGACCAGAAACAAATTCGTTTCACAATTTTCATTTCGATTCTAAAAAATCAACAGCCTATTTAAAAGCTGGTTTTGGCGTGGTAAATACGCATTTACAAGACGGAATTGTAAGAGGAAACGGAATTTTAGTTACTTTAAATCCTAATTCTTCGAATGCCTACCGAATTTTAGATGCTAAATCTGCACAATATTTATCTTTTGCTAAAAGCGTAAAATCACGTCAAGCCTACCCAACTTCTCGTATGGGGGCAATGGCTTTATTACGTCAAATGTATTTAGATGCGGATTGGTATGCTTCTGGAAATGCAAAAAACAAAGACTTAGCTTTAGAGGCTTTAAATAACAATAAAAATTTAGTTCAAATCTTTGAAACAGGTAATAATTTAGATTTATTAAGAGCTGATAAAATAGGTGATGAAGCAGGAATTCAATACACAATTTTAGGTACTGGTGATGAGTTTGAGCGTATTAATGATATTAAAAAAACCAATGCTCGTTTAATTATTCCTATCAATTTTAGAAAACCATATGATGTTAGTAACCCGCTTTTAGCAAATCAACTTTCGTTGAGTGATATGAGAAAATGGAATCAAGAACCCTCAAATTTGAGTGTGCTTTCTAAAAACGGAATTACATTCGCTTTAACTACTCACAAATTAAAATCAATAAAAGATTTTCATAAAAACCTTCAAAAGGCTATTAAATACGGATTTGATAAAGAAAAAGCATTGTCTTCTTTAACCACAATTCCTGCTAATATTTTAGGAAACTCTCTAATAGGAAACCTAAATAAAGGAAGTTATGCTAACTTTATTATTACTTCTGGCGATGTTTTTGACAGTAAAACTACTATTTATGAAAACTGGACACAAGGAGACCAAAACATCATCAATAATATGGATATCAAAGATATTACTGGCGATTATATGTTATCTGTAAATAACAAAAATTATGATTTAGCAATTACAGGAAAAGGAGCAAAACAAAAAGGAGCAATTAAAAATGGCGACAAAAAAGTGAAATCTACCTTTTCTTTTTCTGATGGATGGATAAGCATTACTCTAAATGAAGTGACTGGTTTTACTAGAATGAGAGGAAAAGTAATCAATGCT
>CAZZNK010000044.1:0-19797 GCA_964655585.1 uncultured Flavobacteriaceae bacterium | reverse complement strand
GTAATTCCATGAATAAATAATGTTTAGTGTAACACTATATTAGGACGAGACAAATGTAAAAGTGAAAAACCTTACCAAATTTGGTAAGGTTTTTTTATTCGTCAACTTTAAATCAACTAAAACTTATAGGTTACAAAAAAATCGCTCTGAGAATTCAGAGCGATTTTTTATATCTTTTTATTCTAAAATACTACAATGCAGCAACGTGCTTTGCTAATTTAGATTTTAAGTTTGCAGCCTTATTCTTATGAATAATGTTGTTTTTAGCTAATTTATCTAACATAGATACCACTTTAACAAACATCCCTTCTGCTTCTTTTTTATCTTCAGACGCGCGTAAATCTCTTACAGCATTACGCGTAGTTTTGTGTTGATACTTATTACGCAACCTTTTTGCTTCGTTGCTTCTAATTCTTTTTAATGCTGACTTATGATTTGCCATTTCTTTAGTGTTTCTTTAATTAAAACTTGTAGTCCGTACGGGAATCGAACCCGTGTTACATGGATGAAAACCATGCGTCCTAACCCCTAGACGAACGGACCATTACAAGTGAGAATAATCTCTCAATTGCGGATGCAAATATACAAGGTTTTTAAATCTCTGCAATGTTTTTTAAAAAAAATTTTAAAAAGTTAATATGCCTTTGCAAATAGTACTCTTTTAGAAGATGGTTTTCCTGTAAAAACACAGCTACCAGTATCTTCTTTAGCATCATTAGGAATACACCTAATAGTAGCTTTTGTAAGCTCTTTTATTTTATCTTCTGTAGCTTCGGTACCGTCCCAATGGGCAGACACAAAGCCTCCTTTGTTATTTATTGCATCTTTAAACTCATCAAACGTATTTACTTCTGTAGTATGTTCTTCTCTAAAAGTAATTGCCTTAGTCAATAAATTATCTTGAATTTTATCTAATAAATCTGCAATAAAATCCACCACAATATCTTGAGAAACCGTTTCTTTCTGTAAAGTATCTCTTCTAGCAACCTCAACTGTATTGTTTTCTAAATCTCTATTACCAATAGCAATCCTAACAGGAACTCCCTTCATTTCATATTCAGCAAATTTTGCTCCAGGTCTATAAGTATCTCTATCATCAAACTTTACAGAAATTCCTTTTTTACGAAGTCCTTTTACAATTCCATCAACTTTATCAGAAATCACTTTTAATTGCTCCTCTCCTTTATATATTGGTATGATTGCTACTTGTATTGGCGCCAATTTCGGTGGCAATACCAAACCAAAATCATCCGAATGCGTCATAATCAACCCTCCAATTAAACGTGTAGAAACTCCCCAAGAAGTTGCCCAAACATATTCTTGCTTGCCTTCTTTTGATGTGTATTTTACATCAAAAGCTTTGGCAAAATTTTGTCCTAAAAAGTGCGAAGTTCCTGCTTGTAACGCTTTTCCGTCTTGCATTAACGCCTCAATAGTATAGGTATCTTCTGCTCCTGCAAAGCGCTCGCTATCAGATTTCACTCCTTTTATAACAGGCATTGCCATAAAGTTTTCTGCAAATGTTGCGTACACTTCTTGCATTTGTGCTGCTTCGCTTACTGCTTCTATTTTAGTAGCATGCGCTGTATGTCCTTCTTGCCACAAAAATTCTGATGTACGCAAAAATAAACGAGTACGCATTTCCCAGCGAACTACATTTGCCCATTGATTGATTAATAATGGCAAATCTCTATAAGACTGAATCCATCCTTTATATGTATTCCAAATAATAGCTTCGGATGTTGGGCGTACAATTAATTCTTCTTCTAATTTCGCATTCGGATCTACACGCAATTTCCCAGGATTATCTGGGTCATTTTCTAACCTATAATGGGTAACAATTGCACATTCTTTGGCAAAACCTTCAGCATTTTTTTCTTCTGCTTCAAATAAACTTTTAGGAACAAATAATGGGAAATAAGCGTTTTCGTGCCCAGTTTCTTTAAACATTCTATCTAATTCTGCTTGCATTTTCTCCCAAATAGCATATCCGTAGGGCTTAATAACCATACAACCTCTTACGGCTGAATTCTCAGCTAAATCAGCTTTTACAACCAATTCGTTATACCATTTTGAATAATCTTCTGCTCGTTTTGTTAACTTTTTACTCATAATTAAGAGTTTGGCATAAATATTGTTATTTTTATCGTAGATTTTATTTAGCAATTAATCTTGTACTGCTAAAAAGTTAGGTACAAAATTAAGATAAAAAGATTAGAGACTGGTTATAGTTTTCAACTTTTTGCTATATCAAACAAAACATCATTTAAACAGTATAATTATGAAACTACGCTACATCTCTACAAATATTAATCAAATCTTAACATTTTTTGCTTTTAGTTTACTTTTTATTTCCTGTGGATCTTATCAAAACATAACCAATAATGATGGTATTTACGATGACGAAACTGTAGAAAAGAAAGAGAGAAAGGTAGTTATAGTCAATGAAAAAGAATATAAAAAATATAACGATAATTACTTTACCAAAGAGGTTGAACGTTTAGACAATTTAAATGGTACAGATATTTTTACAGAAATTGATGATTATAACTCTGATGATATCATTGAAGAAGAAGAGAAAATTGTTGAAGATAACAACCCAAGAGTTACCTATAACTATAACGAACCTTGGGGCTATGATGATGATGATGATGATAACGATATTGTTATCAATATTAATTTAGGACATTCTTCTTATTGGGATTCTTACTACGGAAATCATTACGGATATTATAACACTTGGCACAATCGCTATTGGAGATATGGACATCATTTTTACAGCCCATATTGGTACCCTTACCACTCATCTTATTATTATACTGGATATTACAACCCGTATTACTCACCTTATTACGGTTACAATCCATATAGATATAATTCTTACAGATATAACAACAGTTATTACAGAAACTCTAGGTACGGTAAAAGAACTGCGTACAACACTAATTATAGAAGAAATTCTACAAGCTCTAGAAGAGCGACCACTAGCAGAAGAAATACAACAACATCTACTAGAAGACGCACTGCAACAAGAAGAAATTCTAATACAAGAAACAATACGAGAACTAGAATCCGTAGAAACACTACAACAACACCTAGAAGAAACAATACTAGAGTTCGTAGAAATACTACACCTAGAAGAAATACAAGCCCAAGGAGAAGTACTACACCCCGAAGAAACTCTAGTGTGAGAAGAAGAAACACTGCTTCTAATACAAGAAACTATAATACAACCCCTACAAGAAGGAGAAGTAGTGCTGTTAGAAATACAACTCCTAGAAAAAACACTTCTTCTAATAATAGAAGAAGCTATACGAGTAACAGAACATCTTCAAGCAGAAATTATTCATCAAACAGAAGCACAAGATCTTCAACAAGTAACAGAAGTTCTTCTAAAAGCACATCAAGAAGTAGCAGTAGAAGAAAATAAAAACACCTTAATTATATGAAAAAAATTATATTAATAGCGACATTGTTCGCAGTAACTTTTACATCCTATTCTCAATCATTAGGATACCAAGATTTAGCAATTTTATTCTCTAAGAATGACCAAAACGGAACGGCTCGTTTTACAGCAATGAGTGGTGCTTTTGGTGCTTTAGGCGGTGATATCTCATCGATAAATATCAATCCTGCAGGTTTAGCTGTATACAAAAACAGTGCGTTTTCTGGAAGTTTAAATACTAGAAATACAAATATCACTACCAACTATTACGGTAATTCATTAACTACTCAAAACGAATTTTTTAATTTTTCACATGCAGGCGCCGTTTTAGTTTTTGATACTGCGTATGATTCTGAATGGAGCAAATTTGCAATCGGTTTTAATTATAGAATTAAAAAAGATTTTAGTAATGGGTTCATCGCCGAAGGAAATAGTGGTACTGCGAGTTTTAATGAATTTCCACTAGACCCAAACATAAATACAACACCCATACAATACGATAATGCAGAAGAACAACGTTTTAACAATGTAACAAATGGAGAATTAACTGAGTTTAATTTCGGATTTTCTGCCGTACATCAAAACAAGCTATATATTGGAGCTGTCATAAATACCTATGATTTAAAATTCAGTCAAAAAACAGTTTTAAAAGAGCAAAATAATGACGGGAATGGAAATACATTAAACGCACGTTATTATCAAGAAAATATTACAACAGGAACTGCTTTTTCTTTAGGAGCTGGTTTTATTTACAAAGCACATCAAAATTTTAGATTTGGGTTATCATACCAAACACCAACTTGGTTTACAGAAGTTTTTGAAGAAACAAATATTACCAATAATGATGGTTTTAATGGTGATACAGAAATTGAAGTTAGCAACAATAATACAATTTACGATAATACAGCAGGAAATAATTTCCCTACCCAAGAGTTTGATTATAAATTAAAAACACCCAGTAAACTAACCGCAAGTGCTGCTTTAATTTTAGGGAAAATGGGATTGATTTCTGCAGATTTTACCAAAAAGAATTATCAAAAAACATTATTATCAAACAGTAATTTTACAACAGAAAATCAGTTTTTTCAAAACAATTTAAGAAACACCTATTCATTTAATGTGGGTACAGAATGGAGGCTGAACCGATTTAGTATAAGAGGCGGTTACCGCTTTGAGCAAAGTCCCTATGTAAACGTATTAGATACAGATGATTTAAAAGGCTACTCTTTTGGTGGGGGTTACAATTTTGGAGAGATAAAGATAGACCTGTCATACAGCAACAATAACAAAACAGATTCTTACGCTTTCTACCCTCAATACAATCAAGTAAACGCTACAGGTTTAAAGATAGACAACAGTAAGTTTACAGCAACTGTTACGTTAAATCTATAAACAAGTAATACAAAATACTTTAAGACTTTCACTTTTGTGAAAGTCTTTTTTTATACCTTAAAAACAGTATTGCTCATTAATATTTTTACCGTAATTTTGTCACACATTTTTTTGATATGAAAACAATACAAATCAGCATACAAGAAACCAATAACAAAAACATTATAAAATTTGCTTGCAATCAAGTTTTAATAAATGGTGGAAGTTATGAATATAATAATATAGACGAAGCTAAAAACTCAACATTAGCACAACAATTATTCTACCTCCCTTTTGTGAAAAAGGTATTTATTACGGCAAATTTTATTGCCATCCAACGATACGATATTGTAGCATGGATTGATGTACAAGATGAGGTGAAAACTAAAATAGAAACCTACCTACAAGAAGGAAATTCAGTTGTAATCGAAGATAATTTATCAACTAAAAAAGAAGCCATAGAAGTGTATGCAGAGGTAACTCCAAACCCAGCAGTAATGAGATTTGGCACTAACAAAGCATTAACACAAACTACTTTAGAATATAAAAATATTGATGAAGCCAGTAAATCATCACCACTAGCAACAGCTATTTTTAATTTTCCGTTTGTAAAAGAAGTTTTTATCTCAGAAAACTACATTTCTATCACAAAATTTGATATGGTTCAATGGGAGGAGGTTTACCCAGAAGTACGAAGTTTTATTAGAAGTTATTTGCAAGATAGCAAACCAATTATCTCTAAAATTATAGAAGAAGAAATTTGCGAAAGCCCAACACAAATCAAAGAGATCTCTAAAGAAAACTTAGACGAAACATCGTTAAAAATTATAGATATTTTAGAAGAATATATAAAACCTGCTGTGGCTTCGGATGGTGGTAATATCGCTTTTCAATCTTACAACAAAGAAAGTAAAACGGTAAGTGTAATTTTACAAGGTGCTTGTAGCGGCTGCCCATCATCAACAATAACGTTAAAAAACGGAATTGAAACCATGCTGAAAGAAATGCTGCCCAATCAAATTAATGAAGTTGTTGCTATAAACGGATAAAAAAAATGTCAAAAACTATAAAACCATACAAAGATTCTGACTTAGGGAAAAAAGAACAAGTTGCTAAAATGTTCGATACTATTTCTGAGAATTACGATGATTTAAACCGAGTAATTTCTCTTGGAATTGATGTAAAATGGCGGAAAAAAGTAATACAAATTGTAGGAAAGAACAATCCTAAGCAATTGTTAGACATCGCCACAGGAACAGGAGATTTAGCCATTATGATGGCAAAATTACATCCCGAGAAAATTATAGGTCTAGACATTTCTGAAGGGATGTTAGAAGTAGGAAAGCAAAAAATTGCCAAAGCAAACTTATCTGACAAAATAGAAATGATGTTGGGCGATTCTGAAGAAATGCCTTTTGAAAACAATACTTTTGATGGAATTACAGTTTCTTTTGGTGTCCGAAATTTTGCCAATTTAGACAAAGGTTTACAAGAAATACACCGTGTTTTAAAACCTGGCGGAACTTTTGTAATTCTAGAAACTTCAAACCCAACAAGATTTCCTTTCAAACAAGGGTATCAATTTTATACTCGTTTTATTTTACCAATTATTGGAAAACTTTTCTCTAAAGACAAAGTTGCCTACTCTTACTTATCAGAATCAGCAAATTCTTTTCCTTTTGGAGAAAAACTCGACAATATTTTACAAAAAAATGGGTTTATAGAGACAACATACACACCTGTAACTTTTGGAGTTGCCACAATCTATACAGCAAGTAAATAACAATGATTAAAAAATTTATTCTTTTCGGATTTTTTCTATGGATTTCTGCTAATCTCTTCGCACAAAGAGATAGGGTAGAAAACTTGCCAAGTTTTGACAAACGAAAACTACTTTATGGTTTTTATTTGGGTGTAAATCAAAATGATTTTAAGCTGAATTTAAAACCGAGCACGATTACAAATGCAAATATTACAGTTGCGCCTACAATAGGGTTTAATGTAGGTTTAATTGCCGATTTACGTTTGCATAAAAACATAAACCTTCGCTTAGAACCAGGTTTGGTTAGCAATTCTAAAAAGATTTATTTCAACCACTTAAGCATTCCTCAAGACAGTGTTAGAGAGGTAAGTTCTACCTTTTTACACATCCCGCTTGTCTTAAAATTTAGCACAGATAGATTTTACAATGTAAGACCCTTTTTGTTAGCTGGTATCTCTTACGATTATAATTTTTCGAGCAATGAAAAGAACCAAGATGATAATTCTGCTGGAGAATTTAGAATGAAAACACACAATTTTATGTATGAGGTTGGTATCGGAATAGATATTTACCTATATTTCTTTAAATTTTCTCCATCTATTCGTGGAGTATTTGCCATCAATAATGAAATAAAATATGATGCCGATACAAATAGTAAATGGACCGCCCCCATTAATTATATGGGAACTCGAGGCGTTTTCTTAAATTTTGCGTTTGAGTAGCTTACCTCCTAAACTCACTCAATAAAATGGCGGTTGCGGTAGCAACATTTAAGCTTTCTGTTTGTTGATACTCTCCAAACCTAGGAATTGAAATAATAGTATTCACCAATGATTTTACTTGGCTAGAAACCCCATTTGCTTCATTTCCCATCACTAAAACAGCCTCCTTTGGCAATGTAGTTTTATATACATTTTCTCCATCCATATCTGCCATAAAAATAGGTAATTTTGTAGTTGATAAAAAGCTATTGATAGCTGTATATATCACAGAAACCCTAGTTAAAGACCCCATAGATGCTTGTACTACTTTTTGGTTGTAACAATCTACCGTGTCTTTAGAACAAACTAATTGAGAAACTCCAAACCAATCGCACAATCTAATAATTGTACCAAGGTTTCCTGGGTCGTTAATTTCATCTAAAACAACAATTAATCCGTTTGTTTTCGGTGGGTTTTCTGCTGGAATTTTAAACAACCCTACAACTTTATTCGGTGTTTTTAACTGACTGATTTTTTTTAATGCTACATCAGAAATTCGTGTAATTTTATCATCAGAAATTGACAACGGAAAATCATCAACAGAAAAAATATGAAATATTTCTATGGATGATGCCAATAACTCGTTTACCACTTTTACGCCTTCTGCAATAAATAATTTATGCTTTTGACGATACTTTTTTTGCTGTAAACTTGTTATTAATTTTAGTTGATTCTTTGATATATGCATTAATTGATTTCTAAAGATAAATAAACCATCTAAAAATAGTATTTTTGATGCTTGTTACAAAGTGTAAAGTTAATGAAAAAACTTTCTATATTCTTTTTATTATTCGCTGTCCTTGTTTCTTGTAACCCTGTGAAACGAGTTCTAGAAAACGAGCACTTATTAACCAAAAACACTGTTTATATTGATAGTGTAAAAAACAGAAATTCTGAAGCTGAAAAATACATCCTTCAAAAGCCGAACAAAAAAATAATTTTTTGGCCAGTATCCTTATATTTCTATAACTTAGGAAACAAAAATAAGCCAAAAACACCCTCAGAATGGGGAGAGAAGAATAAAAGATCGTACACGTTTATTAAAGGTGTTTTTTCTGAAAAACAAAGTATTGCTTACGCTAAAACTTTTATAGGGTTAAACAACTGGTATTTAACTGCGGGTGAAGCTCCTACAATTATCAGTGATAAAAAAATAAGCAAAACAGAAAATAATTTACGCACCTATTTTATGACACAAGGTTATTTTAAAGCCAAAGTTCGCTCTAAAAAACACCTTGGCAAACATAAAAAAGGAGCTGTTACATATTTTATTGAAAAAGACAAACCTTCTTTTCTAGATACTATTTCTATTCAAATAGAATCGCCAGTATTAGCTTCTTTGTATGCTTCTGAACAAGAAAAATCATTTTTAAAAACAGGTGAACAATATAAAAATCGAAACTTTGTCGATGAAGCAAAACGAATTATAAAACATTTTAGAAATAACGGAATTTATCATTTTTCTGAAGCCAACTTAGGCTTTTATGTAGATACTTTAATTGCAAAACAAAAGGCAAATATAGAAATTCGAATTACAGACAGAATTATTGAAAAAAACGGAAACTACACCTCCGAACCATTTGAAAAACAAAAGATTACCAAAATAAATGTGGTAACAGATTATTCTTTTTCTAAAAAAAACGACACCTATTTAGATACTATTTCTTACAAAGGTTTTTCATTTTTAGCACACAAAAAAATAAAATACAACCCTAAATATTTATCGAAATCTTTATTTATAAAACCCAATAGCATTTATAAAGATTCGCTTAGAAAACTAACTAGAAACCATTTAAAATCATTAAAAAACTTCAAATCTATTACTATAAAATTTGAAAAGATAAAGGATAAAAAAAATGAATTAGAAATGAATATTTTTTTAGTTCCCACAGAAAAATTTACTATTGGAACAGAAACAGAATTAACACATTCTAATATTCGTAATATTGCTATTTCTGGTAAATTTTCTATCATTAATAGAAACGCTTTTAGAGGAGCTGAATTATTAAAATTATCGTTTTTAGGGTCTTATTTTAATTCTAACAAGGGTCCTGGATGGGAAATTGGTACTGATGCATCATTAGAAATTCCAAGATTTGTTGCTCCTTTCGGATTGAATAAGTTAGTCCCAAAAGCAATGAATCCAAAAACTGTTTTTTCAGTAGGAACAAGTATTCAAGACAATATTGGCTTAGACAGACAAACTTTTTCTGCATTGATAGATTACAAATGGAAATTCAATAGAAAAAAAACCATTCAGTTAGAAATTTTTAACACGCAGTACATCAAAAACTTAAATGTTCAAAAATATTTTACCATCTACAAATCAGAATACACTAAATTAAACGAAGTAGCTAGAATATTTCATAACGACCCAACTTATAGTTTAAATTCAGAAAATGAAACAGTTAATTTTATGAATACTGTTTTTAATGATACTAACTTTCAAAACTCAAATCCAACAGAATATCAAGACAATGCAAATATTTTAAAACGATATAATATTATTACATCCGATTTTTTAATACCTGTAATTTCATATTCATTTACATACAATAATCAAGAAGGTTTTAAGGACAACAACTTTTCATCTTTTAGAATTAGAGTTGCCAACTCTGGTAATATCATGGGATTATTGTCAAAAAAGAAAAATGCCAACAATAAAAAAACGGTATTTAAAATTCCGATTGCACAATATTTTAAACTAGATATAGAGCATAAAAAATTCTGGGATGTTGGTAGTAATTCTGTATTCGGAATTAGAAGTTTACTCGGTGTTATTATTCCTTATGATGACTCTAATATTCCGTTTACAAAAAGTTATTTTGCAGGAGGTTCAAATGATATTAGAGCGTGGCAAACATATAGTTTAGGACCAGGGAAAAGTAATTCTGGCTTAGAGTATAATATTGGTAGTTTAAAATTTTTAACCAGTTTTGAATATCGATTCGATGTAATTGGAAAATTAAAAGGAGCCTTGTTTCTTGATGCAGGAAACATCTGGGACATCTCAAATTCTTCATTTGTAGATAGTAACAGGAAATTTAACGGAATTAAATCTTTACAAAACATCGCTATTGGTACAGGTTTCGGAGCAAGAGTAGATTTTAATTTCTTAGTTGTTCGTTTAGACCTTGGCTTTAAAACCTACGAACCCTACTTAAACGGCAATAAATGGTTTAGAAATTATAATTTTGACAATGCCGTTTTAAATATCGGTATCAATTATCCGTTTTAAAAAACAGTGTATAGAATTATTTACTTTTTAGAATCTGTAATTTAACCCAAACATTAGATATCTAGGAATGAGCTTTGTTTTTGAGCTAAACTCTGTAATATCCGTTAATGAAAAGGTCTTAAAAGATTTATTATCAAAAAGATTATTAATTCTCGCAAACCCCAACCATTTACTTTTTTTAAATTTATATTGAATATCTATGTTTGTAAAATAAAAAGCGCTTTTACTTTTAAATAAATTACCTAAAAAATATTTTTCGTTTTTAATAAAAACACTAAGATTGTTTGATATGTTTAAATCTAAATCTAAAAACATTTTATTATGAATTCTTCGTTTAGATAATGCATTAATTTCAAACCCTGCTTTATCCTGACCTACACCTATAGTATAATTTAAAACCCCTGAAAAAGCAGACCTCATCTCAAAACCATAACCAAAATGAAAAGAAGTAATTATTCTATTCACATTATTTATAATATTTTTATAATTAACTCTATTATAATTTAGTTTTACTTTTATGTTAGATGATAAAAAATCTATATAACGGTCTATATTTACACCTATAAAAAATTGATTTTTATTTTTTAAAACAATTTGCTTTATTGTATTTATATGAATAGAAACCTTTGCATCATCACTTATAAAATTTTTATTATAAATATATTGCATATTTAAATTAGCAGTAAATTTATCCGCCCAATTTCCAAATCTATAATTAAAATAATAATTGTAAGAACCTAACAGCTCGTTATTTTCTAACCCTCTATAAAAAGTGCGGTAATTAATTGGTGTAAAATTACTAATTGTACTACTTAATATATTTGTTTTTTGATTAGTACCAAACCCACACACAAACTCATGTTGTTTATGAAGTTGGTATTTAAAATTCATATTTGTATTTATATATATAAAAAAGTTATTTTTTGCATTATTAGAGCCATCTATCTGTAGCCTTTTAAAATTAAGGCTACTCGTTACGGAAAAATCTATTTTATGAAAAATTTTTCGAAACCTACTACTCACATAATACAAATTAGAGCTAAAACTTAAATCATTTTGAAAATGAGAACCAGCTAAAACACTATTAAAATCAGTCTTTACAAAATATAATTTTGTATTTAAATTATCTATCCTTTTTTTGAAACCTAAATGAAATCCCCAATTATTCTTTATACTTGCTTTAAGAAAACTTGCCTGTATTGATATCAATTCCATTTCATTCTTTATCAAAGACTGTGTTTTCCTTGTATTTTGAATATCTATATCAAAAAAATCATCATACAAATATGGAGTAACAATATAATTTTGAAGTTTTTGCCCTTTTATATACCTTAGAGCAAAAACAAACGCTGCACTATCTTTATTTTTTTTTGTATAATGTAAAAAATGATTCTGATTTTTCGTTCTTGTTTTTAACTTTTCGTTTATACTAATTCTATTTTGAGTTAAACTAGAACTTCCATTATCCTCAATAGAAAAATAAGAACCTGTATATTCTACTCTATTTTTTTTATCAATAAACCATTCTAAATCAACCTTACCTAGACCAAGTTTTTCCTTTTTTTTTGTTAAAAAATTTTCCGTAAGAATGAATGGTTCCTCTACTAGAAAACGTGTGTTATTTTGACTTATATAGTCCTTTTTATCAGAAAAAATCAAGCCAGTAGTTTTTAACTTAATATCTTTAGAAATCTTAAAAATGGAATTTAAATTTAGGAATTTTGAATTATTAAAATTCACAATTCTATCATCAAAAATCGGTCTTTTTGTGTTTAGATTGATAAAAGTTTTTGTCCGTTCATCCCTTCCTAAATCATAACTCTTATCATCATTTTTACTACTTAAGATTCCATTAATATTAGAGATTACATCATCTCCAATAGTATTAAAATCTGAAAACAAAAAGTGTTTGCTTTTCTTTGATAAAGAAATAAGGTTGGCATTACTATCATAATGCTCTTTTTTCGCATAACCCATAGAAAAATTACCAAAAAAATTAGATTTTCTATCTTCTTTAAGAGTTAAATTAATAGCAACATCTTCTGTATCTCTTAAATTTTTTAATAATGGATTTTTACTGTAATTTAACAATACTTGCACTTTTTCTACAACAGCTGCATTTAGGTTTTTTGTTAAAACAGAATAGCCTCCGTCAAATAAATCATCATTATCTATTTTAACATTGGTTACTAACTTTCCTTGAAACTTAATAACACCATTGTCATCTATTTCAATTCCAGGTAACTTTTTTAGTACATCTTCAATGACAACACCTTTCCTGTTATTAAATGCTTTAGTTTTAAAAATAATGGTATCATTTCTTACCTCTATGTCTCTTTCAATATCAATTATTATTTCATCAATCAGAATATGTTTCTCTTTTAAAATAAAATTTAAAAGAGTGTCTTTGGTTAAATTTATTAGTTGGAATGATTTTTTATACGATAATGATGACACCTCTATTCTATACTCGTCAGGCTTTAAGTCCTTAATATTATATCTTCCTTCATCATCACTATATGTAAATTTGACTAAAGTAGTATTTTTAAAAACAAGAACAGTTGCTCTAGGAATAAGTATATTTGATTCATTTATTAAAGTACCTCTAATAGAATATTGAGCCAATAAAAAATTACTTACAAAAAAGAAACAAGAAATTAATATCTTTTTTACGACTATTTTTCCCATTCAAATAATAACTCTAAACCACCACGTTTATGGTTTTTAAAAGATTTTTTTTGCTTATATTTTCGTGGCATTCTAGCGGTTAGTAATGTATGTCCATTATTCGTTTTATCATATAAGCTAACATACTTCTCTAAACTCATTTTTTTTAATGATTCTAAATATTTTTTTTGTTTTTTTACAAACGTTTTAATATTTTCTTTTGTTTGGTTTCTAATTCCGCTTAAAGTCCATTTAAGTTTATTTTTTGTATCTACAATTAAAACTGGCACTCCAGGTAAATTATTAAACTTCCATGGTCCAAAGTTTATTGGAATAGATAAATCTACATAAGCAATATAATTTCTTCCTCTAAATGTAGTTGTTAATTCTACACAATTACGTTTATTTATTTTTTTTGCAAGACCTGTAAGTTTCCATTTTTGCGTAACCAAACCTTCCTCTACATTAACAATCTGATTCCCTATAGAATAACTAGTAAACCGAGTATTTTCTTTTGTTTTACTTACACTATTTTCAGCACCGTTTCCTGCAGACAGAATATTTAGGTTAGGTATTCCTGTATCCTTATTTTTAGTTATTTTTTTTATCTTTTCTAAAAAAACTGTTTCAGAAGTGTTATAATAAATATTATTATTGTAATTAAATACATAACCTTTCTTTACTAAGGCTTTACCAAGGTTATAGCTAATCTCATACTCAAATATTGGAACCTGTTCTCTTTCTTGAGAAAGCACAGAAGCAAAAGAAAAAAAGATTATGTATATAATTTTCATCTATTAAATTTTATAATTTTTAAGGAGCTAATACTGGTGACCTCTTAAAATCAGCTGATGCCATAAAATTTCCTGAAGCAAGCGCTTCTGCTCCAGCCTGACAATCTTCTCTAGACGTTCTAGAGGTTGAATAATACGTTTCCGATGTTTGTTGCCCTGTTTGAGTATTTGTTGTTGTTACTGTAACCCAACAAATACTAAAAATCTTTTCTGAACTATCAACGCTAGCCATACTTAAAAGAAGCCCACAGGCAAGTAGTAAAAATAATTTTTTCATAATTATATATATTTTTGATTAATACTACTCCAAATATAAATATAAACATAAACATAAACATAAACAAACAAAATCATACTTAAATTCAACTATTCCAATTATTTAAACGGAAATAAATGGTTTAGAAATTATAATTTTGACAATGCCGTTTTAAATATCGGTATCAATTATCCGTTTTAAAAATGCGCAATCGAAATAGTAAACTGCCCTATTTTTTATTTTGATACCATAAAAAAATCGTAAATTTGTTTTCTAATTTATTTTTAATATCTAAAATACAGTTTTAATATGATACGCCCAGGAGTTGCCACCGGAAAAGAAGTTCAAGAAATTTTTAAACTTGCTAAAGAAAAAGGATTTGCATTGCCCGCAGTAAATGTAACAGGATCTAACACTATCAATACCGTTTTAGAAACTGCCAAAGAATTAAACTCGCCAGTAATCATCCAATTTTCAAATGGCGGAGCACATTTTAATGCTGGTAAAGGTTTATCAAACGAAAATCAAAAAGCGGCTATTGCAGGTGCAGTAGCAGGCGCAAAACACATTCATCATTTAGCAGAAGCCTACGGAATTCCTGTAATTTTACATACAGACCACGCAGCAAAAAAACTATTACCTTGGATTAATGGTTTGCTAGATGCAGGCGAGCAGTTTTTTAAAGAAACAGGCAAACCCTTGTACAGTTCTCATATGATAGATTTATCTGAAGAACCTTTAGAAGAAAATATTGCAATTTGTAAAGACTATTTAGCAAGAATGAGCAAAATAGATATGACGTTAGAAATAGAATTAGGCATAACAGGAGGCGAAGAAGATGGTGTAGATAACAGCGATGTAGATGTGTCAAAATTATACACACAACCAGAAGAAGTTGCTTATGCGTATGAAGAATTGTTACAAGTAAGTCCGAATTTTACCATTGCAGCAGCTTTTGGAAATGTACACGGAGTATACAAACCAGGAAACGTGAAATTAACACCAAAAATATTAAGAAATTCACAAGAATACATCTCTAAAAAATACAACGTACCTCATAACACAATCGATTTTGTATTTCACGGAGGATCAGGCTCTACTTTAGAAGAAATTAGAGAGGCCATTGGTTATGGAGTTATTAAAATGAATATCGATACTGATTTACAATACGCATTTACTGAAGGAGTTAGAGATTATATGGGTGAAAAATCTGCTTATTTAAAAACTCAAATAGGAAATCCAGATGGTGCAGATCAACCAAATAAAAAATACTACGACCCAAGAAAATGGCTACGAGAAGGTGAAGCAACCCTTAAATCTCGTTTAAAAATAGCATTTAAAGACTTAAACAATATTGATACATTGTAAAATTATTTAGGGAGTTCCACTAAAGTGGTGGCCTTTTGCAACTTGCTTTCTGATATATCGGGAGAGCTCAAACAAATTAAGCAATCTCTAACGCAGGTTTCGGTAAAATAATTACTTTAGCAACAAATTAAAACAAACACATATGAGTTCTTGGTTTAAACGTAAAGACAAAGGAATACAAACCTCTACCGAAGAAAAAAAAGACACTCCAAAAGGACTGTGGTATAAAACCCCTAGCGGAAAAATTATAGATACAGATGAGTTAAAAAAGAATCTTTATGTAAGTCCTGAAGACGGTTACCATGTTAGAATTGGAAGTAAAGAGTATTTCGAATTATTTTTTGACGACAATACATTTAAAGAACTTGATGCAAATTTAACATCTAAAGACCCTTTAAAGTTTGAAGACAAAAAGAAGTACAAAGACCGCATAAAAGCAGCACAAGAAAAAACAAAATTAAAAGATGCCGTAAGAACAGCTGTTGGTAAATCTCTAGGAAAAGATTTGGTAATTGCTGCAATGGACTTTTCTTTTATCGGAGGCTCTATGGGTAGTGTAGTTGGAGAAAAAATTGCTCGTGCCATTGATTATTCCATCAAAAAGAAAATGCCTTTTTTAATGATTTCAAAATCTGGTGGAGCAAGAATGATGGAGGCATCCTTATCTTTAATGCAATTGGTAAAAACATCTTCTAAATTAGCACAATTGGCAGAAGCAAAAATTCCATACATTTCATTATGTACCGATCCAACAACTGGTGGTACAACTGCTTCTTTTGCTATGTTAGGAGATATAAATATAGCAGAACCAAACGCATTAATTGCCTTTGCAGGCCCTAGAGTAGTAAAAGACACTACAGGAAAAGAATTGCCAGAAGGTTTTCAAAAATCTGAATTTGTATTAGAACACGGCTTCTTAGATGGGATTTATGAACGTAAAGCCCTAAAAAAACAAATAAACCTGTATATCGATTTGATACAGAATATTCCTGTAAGGAATTAATTAAAAAAGCCAGCTTTCGCTGGCTTTTTTAATTGTAGTCTATTTCTAAATATATTTTAGTGGCCTCCTTCGAAAACACCATCAACATGAATAATCATCTCAATATTTACATATGAAAACTCTACTGAATAATCTACATTACTCAACAACCGAATAGAAATTTCTCTTTTTTCTAATAGTTTTTCAGTAATTATAGCTAAAAAATCTTTATTCGAAATAAAACCATCTGGAGTTAAACTACTTTCAGACAAATCAATTTCAAAACCATCAACCAAAAGTGTAGAGTTTAATAAAACTCCTCTTTTTGTTTCATCAATTTCAAAAGATATTTTAACATCTTTTATATCAACTAACTCATTGATATATCCTTCGAAATCTTTAGACGTTTTTAAATCAAATTTAAAACTATTAGCAGGTAAGCTAATGTTAAACTCTTTACTGTCTTTAACAACTCCATTTAAATGATAGGTAATAGATTCTTCACTACAAGACATCAAAAAAACGAACGACAATACACTAAATACTTTTAGTATTTTCATTATTAGGGGGATTTAGGGGTTAAGTGCTGTAAACATACACTTATTTTTTTAATATCCCTTAATTAGTTACACCTCTTTTTATTCTTATTTCTTGTGATTAATTTTTCAAAATTAATTGTATATTTGCGGCTTCAATGAAAAACTCATTGAGTACATAAAAATCATTTACAACAATATTAGCATGTATTTAACAAAAGAAGTAAAAGAAAAAATCTTCAAAAAACACGGTAAAAGTAAAACTGATACTGGTTCATCTGAAGGGCAAATCGCATTGTTTACGCACAGAATTAATCATTTAACAGAGCATTTAAAAAGAAATCGTAAAGATTTTAACACAGAACGTTCATTAGTAATGATGGTAGGTAAACGTAGAAGTTTATTAGATTATCTTAAGAAAACAGAAATCAATAGATATCGTGCAATTATTAAAGAATTAAATATTAGAAAATAATATTTATATCAAAGAGGCAGCAATATGTTGCCTCTTTTTTTTATTTAAAATCAAATTAGGTTATTTTTAAACATAACCAAAATAAAAAACATCAAAATTAGTAACAGCAATTTTGATTTTCCGTTGGAAACAACCAAAACAACACACAAAAAAATTAAGTTTAAAATTTAGAATTAAAATTTATGATTCCAAAAGTATTTAAAGAGGTTATAGACCTTGGTGATGGTAGAGAAATTACTATCGAAACAGGAAAATTAGCAAAACAGGCACACGGTTCTGTTGTTGTTACCATGGGAAAAGCAATGTTGTTATGTACCGTTGTATCGAGCTACAAAGCAGGTACGGTAGATTTCTTACCACTGACAGTAGATTATAGAGAAAAATTTGCTGCTGCAGGTCGTTATCCTGGAGGTTTCTTTAAAAGAGAAGCAAGACCAAGTAATAACGAAATTTTAACAATGCGTTTAGTAGATAGAGTACTACGCCCATTGTTTCCAAAAGATTACCACTCAGAAACACAAGTGATGATTCAATTGATGTCTAATGATGAAGATGTAATGCCAGACGCATTAGCAGGATTAGCAGCATCAGCAGCAATTCAATTGAGTGATTTTCCGTTTGAATGTGCAATATCCGAAGCAAGAGTTGCAAGAATTGATGGTGAGTTTGTAATCAATCCAAGTAGAGCACAATTAGAAACTGCTGATATGGATATGATGATTGGCGCATCTGCAGATTCTGTAATGATGGTAGAAGGTGAAATGGACGAATGTAGCGAAGAAGATATGGCAAATGCCATTAAGTTTGCACACGAATCAATTAAACTACAATGTGCTGCTCAAGTTAGATTGGCAGAAGCATTTGGCAAAAAAGAAGTTCGTGAATACGCAGGAGAAGCATCTGACGAGGCTTTAGCAGAAAAAATAAATACTGCTGTATATCAAAAAATATATGATGTTGCTAAAAAAGGAACCTCTAAAGAAGAAAGAACAACTGCTTTTTCTGAAATAAAAGAAGCATTAAAAGGAACATTTTCTGAAGAAGAAACTGAAGAATATGGCGATTTAATAGGGAAATATTTCAATAAAGCACAAAAAGCAGCTATTCGTGACTTAACCTTAAACGAAGGCTTACGTTTAGATGGTCGTAAAACCGATGAGATTAGACCAATTTGGTGTGAGGTAGATTATTTACCATCTACACATGGTTCTTCAATTTTTACTCGTGGAGAAACACAAGCATTGGCAACAGTAACTTTAGGAACCTCTAGAGAAGCAAGCTCTATCGATACACCTTCTTACCAAGGTGAAGAAACTTTCTATTTACACTATAACTTCCCTCCTTTTTGTACAGGTGAAGCAAGACCTTTAAGAGGAACTTCTCGTAGAGAAATAGGACACGGTAACTTAGCGCAACGTGCATTAAAAGGAATGATTCCTGCAGATTGCCCTTATACTGTAAGAGTTGTTGCAGAGGTTTTAGAATCTAATGGTTCTTCTTCAATGGCAACAGTTTGTTCTGGTACAATGGCATTGATGGATGCTGGAATTCAATTAACAAGACCCGTTTCTGGTATTGCAATGGGATTAATTTCTGATGAAGCAACTGGTAAATTTGCTGTATTGTCTGATATTTTAGGAGATGAAGATCACTTAGGAGATATGGACTTTAAAGTAACTGGTACTCGTGATGGAATCACCGCTTGCCAAATGGATATTAAAGTTGAAGGATTATCTTACGAAATTTTAGCACAAGCTTTGGAGCAAGCCAAACAAGGACGTATGCACATTCTTGATAAAATGGAAGAAACAATTACTGAACCTCGTGCTGACTATAAAGACTTTGTACCTCGTATTGAAAAAGTTTATATTGATAAAGAATTTATCGGTGCAGTAATTGGTCCTGGTGGAAAAATCATCCAAGATATTCAGCTTACAACAAATACCACAATTGTACTTGAAGAAGTTGGTAATCAAGGAGTAATTGATATAATGGCTGTTAATAAAGAATCATTAGAAGCAGCAAAAGCACGTATTAAAGGCATTGTTGCTGTTCCTGAAGTTGGCGAAACTTATCATGCTACCGTTAAGAGCATAATGCCTTATGGAGCATTTGTAGAGATTCTACCAGGAAAAGAAGGTT
>CAZZNK010000043.1:0-20046 GCA_964655585.1 uncultured Flavobacteriaceae bacterium | reverse complement strand
TTACCGATAAAAACGGAAAAACTAGAGAACGTAAAGGAAATTTCTCATTGTTGAGAAAGTAACGGGGTTTTTATCCAAAGAAAAAAGATCGTTAAAAATTAATTTAACGATCCTTTTAAACAAACAACTAAAACCTTCAACTAATTAGTCAAAAGATTTTTTTTTAAACTATTGTTTTAGAAACAATAGCTATTTTCTTTCACAACTTTATCTGCAATAATATTTCTTAATTCAATGATGTTTGGCATATTCGTGTATTTCAAATAACGTTTTAAACCCATCAACATCATACGTTGTTCATCACCTTCTGCAAAAGAAATAATAGAGTGCTTACCAGCAGTTTCTATGACATCAATAGCATGAAATAAATTTAATTTAGCCATTGCAATTTGTTCTTTTACAGTGTCTTCTCCATTTCTTTTTGCTAATTTCTCAGCTCTTAATATCGCTGATTCTGCCATATAAATCTGAATTAAAATATCAGAACACGCAAGCATTAACTGTTGATGTTCTTCAATTTTTTCTCCATATTTTTGCAATATTGCTCCAGCTACCATTAAAAATAATTTTTTAAGGTTGGCGATGATATTTTTTTCTTCTGAAAATAACTCAGAATAATCTATGGTTGCAAATGATGGAATACTGGTCAATTCTTTAGCAACTGCAGTTGCAGGACCTAATAAATCTACATGCCCTTTCATTGCTTTTTTAATTAACATTCCGATAGAAAGCATTCTGTTAATTTCATTCGTGCCTTCGTAAATACGAGCGATACGAGCATCTCTCCATGCAGATTCTATAGGAGTATCTTCAGAGAATCCCATTCCTCCAAAAATTTGAATTCCTTCATCAGTACATTGTTGTACATGTTCAGAAACTGCTACCTTTAAGATAGAACATTCAATAGCATATTCTTCCACACCTTTCAATTCTGCTTCTTGATGAGAATCTTTTCCGTTTTTACTTCGTAATTCAATTCTATCTTCAATATTTTTTGCAGCTCTATAACTTGCAGATTCTCCTACCCAAGTATTAGTCGAAATTTCTGCAATTTTCTGACGAATAGCACCGAAACTTGAAATAGGTACTTTAAATTGTACACGCTCATTTGCGTATTTTACAGACTCCGTAATTACTCTTCTTTGTGCATCTAAACAGGCTACAGCTAATTTTATACGACCAACATTTAAGGAATTCATGGCAATTTTAAATCCATTTCCTCTAGTTGATAACATATTTTCAACAGGAACTTTGGTATCATTATAAAACACTTGTCTTGTTGATGAAGCACGAATACCTAATTTATGTTCTTCTTCTCCTAAAGTAATTCCGTTAGGGTTTTCTTTATCGTATTCTACAATAAAACCAGTAATATATTTATCATCTTCAATACGAGCAAAAACAATCATTAAATTACAAAACCCAGCATTGGATATCCACATTTTTTGCCCTGTAATAAGGTAATGCTTTCCATCTTCGGATAAAACAGCTTTTGTTTTTCCTGAATTGGCATCAGAACCTGCACTAGGTTCGGTTAAACAATAAGATCCCATCCATTCACCAGAAGCTAGTTTTGGTACATATTTTTTCTTTTGTTCTTCGGTTCCGTACAAAGTAATTGGCATGGTACCAATACCTGTATGTGCACCGAAAGCGGTACTAAAAGAACCTGTTGCTCCAGAAATATAATCGCAAGTAAGCATTGTGTCTACAAATCCCATTCCCATTCCACCATATTCTTCTGGAACGGAAACACTTAAAAAACCGAGTTCACCAGCTTTTTTCATGAGTTCTTCGGTTAGCGCATAATCTTTTTTCTCAAAACGCTCTTTGTGTGGCCAAATTTCACGATCTACAAACTCTGATAACGAGTCTTTCATCATTTTTTGGTCTTCATTAAAATCTTCTGGAGTAAAAATGTCTTCACATTTTGTTTCTTTTACAAGAAATTGACCTCCTCTTAGTAAATCTGACATAACTTATATTTTTTGACTTATGATGGTAAGACTTATGACGTATGATACGAAATGAGTTACCGAATTATTATTTAATTTTATGATTAATCTATAGGTTTCTTAAAGCCTGGTTTTTAGTGTTTTATTTAAAAATTAACATCTAAAAATTTAATTAAGAAACTCGAAAATACCACACGCACCTTGTCCTGTTCCTACACACATGGTTACTGCACCGTATTTTCCTTGCATATTTTGTTTACGCATTTCATCAAATAACTGTACCGATAATTTTGCTCCTGTACAGCCTAATGGGTGTCCTAATGCAATGGCTCCTCCGTTTACATTTATAATATTTGGATTTAAATCTAATTCTCTAATTACTGCAAGTGATTGTGAAGCGAAGGCTTCGTTTAGTTCAATTAATGATAAATCACTTTGTTTTAAGCCTGCTTGTTTTAAGGCTTTCGGAATCGCTTTTACAGGACCAATTCCCATAATTCTTGGTTCAACTCCTGCTGCTGCATAGTTTACCATTCGTGCAATGGGCTCTAAATTTAATTCCTTCACCATAGCTTCGCTCATAATCATTACAAAAGCGGCTCCATCACTCATTTGTGATGAGTTTCCAGCAGTTACACTTCCGCCAGCAGCAAATACTGCTCGTAATTTTGCTAAAGCCTCTTTACTTGTTCCTTTTCTTGGTCCTTCATCTTTTGTAACTGTGTATGATTTTGTAGCTTTCTTTCCGTTGGGATCTACATAAATTTGATTTACAGTTATGGGTACAATTTGATCTTGAAATCTATTTTCTGCTTGAGCTCTCAATGCTTTCATATGTGAATTATAAGAGAATTCATCTTGATCTTCACGAGAAATTTTAAATTGATTTGCTACAGCTTCTGCAGTATTTCCCATTCCCCAATAATAGTCTTCTTTACCAGAATTTGCTAAATCGTAATTTAGTTCTGGTTTATAACCTGTCATTGGTACAGAACTCATGCTTTCTGCTCCACCAGCAATAATGCAATCTGCCATTCCTGATTGAATTTTTGCTGTTGCCATGGCAATAGTTTCTACTCCTGATGAGCAAAAACGATTTACAGTTACACCAGGAACATCAACAGTGTCTAATCCCATTAATGAGATGAGTCGTGCCATATTTAATCCTTGTGCCCCTTCTGGCATTGCGTTACCAACAATTACATCGTCAATACGAGTTTTGTCTAATTGTGGTAATTCTTTCATCATGTACTGAATGGTTTCAGCAGCCAATTCATCTGTTCTTTTAAATCGGAACACACCTTTTGGAGCTTTGCCAACTGCGGTTCTGTATGCTTTTACTATATATGCTGTTTTGTTCATAACTGTTTGAATATTTGACTTAAGATGATAAGACGTAAGATTTATGACTTACTTAATGTTTCCATAAAATGTATTATCCTTCTTTGTATATTTTGAGTTTTTGTTTCTAAATGTTTAAAAGTTTTTTCTTCAACATCGTAAGTCAAATTTTGTCTTACGTCTTACATCATTTTTAGTCTTACGTCTTAATTACGAAGCGGTTTCCCCGTTTGTAACATATGCTGAATACGTTCCAACGTTTTGCGTTCTGTGCATAAACTTAAAAAGGCTTCACGTTCTAAGTCTAATAAGTATTGTTCGCTTACTAAAGTTGGTTCAGATAAATCTCCTCCAGCCATAACATACGCTAACTTATTCGCAATTTTATGATCGTGTTCACTAATGTATTTTGCTGCTTCCATAGAATCTGTTCCTACTAAAAACATTCCTAATGCTTGTTTTCCTAAAACTTTTACATCTTTTCGTAAAACAGGTTGTGTATAACCAGCTTCTGCCATTAATTTAGCATGTGCTTTTGCCGTTGCTATTTGTCTGTCTTTATTAACTACTACAATATCTTTTCCTTTTTGCAAAATTCCCAAATCAAACGCTTCGTAAGCAGAAGTTGCTACTTTTGCCATTCCTATGGTTAAGAAATGTTCTTGAAGTACATTCAATTCTACATCATCTTTTTTGAAGGTATCTGAAGCTCGTAAAGCCATTTCTTTAGAACCACCACCACCTGGAATTACACCAACACCAAATTCTACTAAACCAATATAAGTTTCCGCTGCTGCAACTACTTTGTCTGCATGCATAGAGAGTTCACATCCTCCACCAAGAGCCATTCCGTGAGGAGCAGAAATTGTTGGAATTGATGAATAACGCATACGCATCATGGTGTCTTGAAAATATTTGATTGCTGCATTTAGCTCATCATATTCTTGTTCGGCAGCCATCATAAAAATCATACCAATATTTGCACCAACAGAAAAATTTGCTGCTTGGTTACCAACAACCAATCCTTGAAAATCTTTTTCAGCAATATCAATCGCTTTATTTAATCCAGCAAGAACGTCACCTCCAATGGTATTCATTTTAGATTGGAATTCTACATTTAAAATTCCGTCGCCTAAATCTTCAACTACAACACCAGAATTTTTAAATACTTCGTTAGATTTTCTGATGTTATCTAATATAATAAAGGATTCTTGTCCTGGTTTTTTAACTTGTGCTTTCGCAGGAATATCGTAATAATGCGTTGCACCATTTTTTACTGTATAGAAATTGGTTTCGCCTTTGGCAAGCATATCAGTAATCCAAGCTGCTGGTTCTTTGCCTTCAGCTTTCATAAGGTCAATACCTTTTTCAATACCAACAGCATCCCAAATTTCAAAAGGTCCATTTTCCCAACCAAAACCTGCTTTCATCGCATCGTCAATTCTGTAGAGTTCGTCTGAAATTTCAGGAATTCTATTTTGAACGTAAGCAAACATAGCTGCGAAATTCTTTCTGTAAAATTCGCCTGCTTTATCTTTTCCTTTAACCAATACTTTAAATCGGTCGATTGGTTTGTCGATAGATTTAGTTAATTCTAAGGTTGCAAATTTCGCACGTTTTTTAGAACGATATTCCATCGTATCCAAATCGAGTACAAGTATTTCACTTTTTCCTTCTTTATTTTTTACTTTTTTATAAAAACCTTGTCCTGTTTTACTTCCTAGCCATTTATTTTCCATCATGGTGTCGATAAAATCGGGTAGTTTAAATAAATCGTGCGCTTCGTCGTTTGGACAGTTGTCGTAAATTCCGTTTGCTACATGAACCAAAGTGTCTAAACCAACCACATCAACAGTTCTGAAAGTTGCCGATTTTGGACGACCAATAACGGGACCAGTTAATTTATCAACTTCTTCAACCGTTAAGCCTAATTCTTTTACTTGATGAAACAGACTTTGAATACCAAATATTCCGATTCTGTTTCCTATAAATGCTGGAGTATCTTTTGCTAAAACGGATGTTTTTCCCAAGAATTTTTCGCCATACATCATTAAGAAGTCGGTTACCTCTTGCTTACAATCTGGACCAGGAACTACTTCGAATAAACGTAAGTAGCGTGGTGGATTGAAGAAATGTGTAACAGCAAAATGGGCTTTAAAATCGTCACTTCTTCCTTCGTTCATAAATTTAATAGGAATTCCTGATGTGTTACTTGTAATTAGCGTTCCAGGAGTTCTGTATTTTTCTAATTTTTCGAAAACAATTTTTTTAATATCGAGACGCTCTACAACCACTTCCATAATCCAATCTACATCTGCAACTTTAGCAATATCATCTTCCAGATTTCCTGTAGTGATTCTGTTGGCAAATTTTTGAGAGTAAATAGGAGAGGGTTTCGATTTTAACGATGCTTTTAAGGCATCATTTACCAAACGGTTGCGAACTGCTTTGTCTTCTAAAGTTAATCCTTTTGCTTTTTCTTTATCATTTAATTCGCGAGGAATAATATCTAGCAACAACACGTCAATACCAATATTGGCAAAGTGACACGCAATTCCGCTTCCCATAATTCCAGAACCAATAATTGCTACTTTTTTAATTCTTCTTGTCATTTTATGTGTGTATTTATATTGCTTTTTTATTGATTTTGTTATAAATCATTTTATCAGCAATTAGTTTATTTATTGTTGAGGTTACGTTAAAGAAGCTTTCTAATTCTTCAGCCGAAATATGTTCTCTTATTTTATTATTAAACTGATACACAGAATCTTTAGAGAGTTCTCTCATTTTTTTTCCGTATTCGGTTAGTTTGATAAGAACACTTCTGCCATCATTAGGGTTTTTTATTCTTTTGATAGCTCCTTTATCTTCCATTGTTTTTAAAATTCGCGAGAGACTGGTTGGTTCCATACCCATTAATGGTCCTAGCGCAGTTGATGGTGTTCCTTTTTCATAATCAACATTTAATAACACAAAAGCTGTAGCCATAGTGCTGTCAAACTTTGCAGCCTGCTCATTGTATAATTTAGCAACTGCTTGCCATGTCGCTCTTAACTGATGATCTATTGATTTATCCTTGTCCATTTTGCCAAAGATATAAAAAAAATACTATGCACGCATAGTATTTTTAAAAAAGTTATGCGTGCATAGTAAATTTGTGTTTGTAATTTCAAGAATTATTAACTACATTTAGAAGATTTTTAATTTTTATAGATACATATTATGAAAGAATTTAGTTTAGTTGGAAAAATTACTTTAGAAGAAAAAGTAAACGCTGTAAAAAGTGTTTTGCACCCAAAAGCTTTAATTATTGATGTGCCAAACCCGCTAATTTCTTATTATACAAGGTTTACAGATATTAAAAAACCAAATTCTATTATATTTATAACAAAAGCCGCAAACTCTTTTGAAACTATTTTGCGTGCAACAGAAAAGATAAACACTAAGTATTCACTAGATTTAGAAAGTGCTAAAACAGTAGTAAAGTTAGGGAGTAAAATATTACATGGTATTCGTTTAAAAGGAATCAATCGTTATACAAGTATTGACGGAATAATGAATCATTTTATAGATGAAGGGTTTGACTTTAATACAAATATGAGATTGAAAGATAGCGAGTTGGCATTGATTAGGGTAAATAAATTTTTTAATATAAGTGAAATCAATGAAACCATCTATAAATCTACAGATACAGCTGATGCGTATTTTTTTAAAATTGATCAAAAAATGAATTGGGACGATTTTAAAGTAAAAACATTATCTATAAAACACAATATAAAATCTACTGGTTACGATATTGCCAAAGGGATTCTTTACAACAATGGTAAAATAAATGATATTGTTAGAGTGGTAGGCTCTAACCTTTCTTTAGATTTGGTAAAAGAGATTGAAAATAAATATAAGAAGTAGTTATTCTTTTATGAATTTTAATAATTTTAATAATTTTAATAATTTTTTTAAATTTTGTAGATTGCTTATTTCTAGAATATAGATGCCTTTTTTATAAGTAGATACATCTATTTCTGTATCTTGTTTTAATTGAAAGACATTCATTAATTGCCCAATAATTGAATAAATTTTTACAGTAGAAGCTTCGTTAATCGTAAGAAAAAGTTTCTCTTTTACAGGGTTTGGAGAAATGGATAAGTCTAAAATTCTAAATTTTTTAAGACTTAAAACGGTTGCGCAATTGTTTTGACTTTGAGTGTTTCCGTAGCAGAATAAGTGCGGGTCTCCTGGTCCAGTAATTCGTTCGAAAGGAATAATTCCTGTTTCAGAGACTAAACCTTCTGTATAATAACTTGGAGTGTTTTGAATATGATATCTTTTTTTTCCATTACATCAATATCTATGGATGCTATAATAGCGTCATCTCCACGAAAATAATACGAATTTTCCATGATTCCGTTAGCTTCTAAGTTAAAATCATAGAGCGTATATTCTTTATAAGTATTAGAGTTTTCGTCATAAGCCCTAATATATACTTTTCTTATGGCAATATCTTCTCTAACAAATACTTCGTTTGCAACTTCTTCACCAGTATATGAGAAGTTTGGCAATACTTTTAACGGAGTGTCCCAAACCATACAAGGAGCTTCGAAATAACCAGAAAAATTATAAATTCTAATTTTTTTGTAAGAGAAACTATTTATGATTGTATCGGAGCCTATTTCATACCTCGTGTAGCTTTTTATGCCACAAAACTCTTCACCTCTTTCTACGTCCCAAAAAGAATCTTCTTTAATTACAGAGTCATAATCTTGAGCAAAAGCTTGAAAAGAAATTGTTGCTAAAAAAAGGAGTAAAAAATATATTTTTCTCATAGTATAGTAATTTACACTCGTAAAGATAATAATAATAAACAAATAATGTAGGAGGACTGTAACGTTTTTAAATATTGAACTACTTATCTTTAGAAAAAATGTAAATTTGTTGCGACTGTTATTTTAAGAACAACAGCAGTAATATCAAGAAAAAAAATCAATGAGTAACTTATTAGAAATTAATAATGTAGTAAAAACGTATGGTGATTTTACAGCATTAAACAATGTCTCTATGCAGATTCCGAAAGGAAGTGTTTTTGGTCTTTTAGGACCAAATGGAGCAGGAAAAACATCCTTAATTAGAATTATAAATCAAATAACTTTAGCAGATAGTGGTTCTATTATTTTAGATGGGGAGCCGTTGCAACAGCATCATGTTGAGTATATTGGCTACCTCCCAGAAGAGCGTGGTTTGTATAAAAGCATGAAGGTAGGCGAGCAAGCTTTATATTTAGCGCAATTAAAAGGCTTGAGTAAAACAGAAGCAAAAAAACGTTTAAAATATTGGTTCGATAAATTTGATATTTCTTCTTGGTGGGGGAAGAAAATAGAAGAATTGTCAAAAGGAATGGCGCAGAAAGTACAATTTATTGTTACTGTGCTACATCAACCAAAATTATTAATTTTTGATGAGCCTTTTTCTGGTTTCGATCCGATAAATGCACAATTAATTGCCAAAGAAATTCTGCAATTAAGAGATGAAGGCGCCACCATTATTTTTTCAACGCACCGAATGGAATCGGTAGAGGAAATGTGTGATTATATTGCCTTGATTGATAAGTCTAACAAGATTTTAGATGGGAAATTAGACGATATCAAACGTCAATATCGTACAAACACCTTTCAAATTGGGTTGCAAACTGATAATCCATCCGAAGTAAAAAATTTGTTAAAAGAAAAATTTGAAGTCTTTCCTGCGGATTTTAAATTACTTAACGACGGATTAAAACTCAATGTAAAATTGAAAGAAAATGGTACAGCGAACGATTTACTTTCGCTTTTAACTACCAAAGGGCAAGTACAACATTTTGTAGAATTAGTACCAAGTGCCAGTGATATTTTTATACAAGCAATACAGAAAAATAGTTAAGAAAATGAGCAAGTTAAAATTAATTATATATAGAGAATTTATTGCGAAAGTTAGAAATAAATCGTTTTTAATCATGACTTTTTTAAGCCCGCTATTAATGGTAGGAATGGGTTATTTGGTTTATTTCTTAATGCAAAAAAACGACGAGAAGGTAAAAAGAATTGCCTATGTAGATAATTCAGGATTGTTTTCTTCGGATGATTTTAAAGATACTAAAACCATAAAATATACCGACTATACTGCGCTAGGAGTTGATGAAACGAAAAAGAAAGTAGAGGCAGGAAATTACTATGGAGCGCTTCTCATTCCGAAGAAAGATAGTTTAGAGATTTTGGCAAAATCGATTGAATTTTATTCAAAAGAATCTCCAGGGATGTCAATTATAGAAAATTTAGAAGGAAATGTAAATCGGCGTCTTCGTAATATCAAAATGACTGATTTAGGGATTGATTTGGCGAAAATTAAAGCCTCAAAAATATCATCGAATATTAAAATGTTTAACTTTTCTGGAGAAGAATCTTCAAAACTCATCAATGGGATAAAAATAGGCGTTGGTACTTTAGCGGGTTACTTGTTAATGATGTTTGTAATTATTTACGGTACTTCTGTTATGCGAAGTGTAATTGAAGAAAAAACGAGCAGAATTATTGAAATTATTGTATCGTCTGTAAAACCATTTCAGTTAATGATGGGTAAAATTATAGGAAATGCATCCGCAGGATTGTTGCAATTCTTAATTTGGGGGATTTTGATTTTTGTAATTGGTACAATTGCAGCATCTCTTTTTGGTATAAACATAACAGAAATGCAATCTACAAAAATGACTACAGAGCAATTAGAGGCAATGAAACAAGTAGCGGGTGGCGGTAAAATGGAATTGATAATTCAAGAAGTTTTAAGACTGCCATTATTAAAAATGTTTGTGCTTTTTATCTTTTATTTTTTAGGAGGATTTATGTTGTACAGTTCGCTTTTTGCTGCAATCGGAGCAGCTGTTGATAATGAAACAGACACACAACAGTTTATGATGCCGATAATGGCTCCACTAATGTTGGCGGTTTATGTAGGTGCTTTTACCGTAATAAATGATCCACACGGGCCTGTTTCTGTGGCGTTTTCTTATATTCCATTAACATCTCCAATTGTAATGTTAATGCGTGTGCCTTTTGGGGTTCCGTGGTGGGAAATCATCATTTCTATGGCATTATTATTGATTACCTTTGTAGGAATTGTGTGGTTAGCCGCCAAAATTTATAGAGTAGGAATTTTAATGTATGGTAAAAAACCTACTTATAAAGATTTGTGGAAATGGATGCGTTATTAAAAATGGTGTAACTGTTTATTTGTTTAACTGTTTTATAACTTCACGATTAAACAATTACACAAATAAACGATTAAACAAATCAATAAAAAAAATGAGTAAAATACTAATCATAGAAGACGAAGCAGCAATTAGAAGAGTGCTGAAAAAAATAATTTCTGAAGAAAATGAAAACTACCAAGTTGAAGAAGCAGAAGATGGTTTGCAGGGGTTAGAAATGATAAAAAACACCGATTATGATTTGGTATTATGCGATATTAAGATGCCAAAAATGGATGGTGTTGAGGTATTAGAAAAAGTAAAAAAAATAAAATCAGAGATTCCGATGGTAATGATTTCTGGTCACGGAGATTTAGATACTGCTGTAAATACAATGCGTTTGGGAGCGTTCGATTATATCTCGAAGCCACCAGATTTAAACCGTTTGTTAAATACGGTTCGGAATGCACTCGATAGAAAAGAATTGGTTGTAGAAAACAAACGGCTAAAGAAAAAAGTTAGCAAAAACTATGAAATGGTTGGAGATAGTGATGCTATTTCTCATATCAAAGAAATTATAGAAAAAGTTGCTGCGACAGATGCAAGAGTTTTAATTACAGGGCCAAACGGAACAGGAAAAGAATTGGTTGCGCATTGGTTGCACGAAAAAAGCAATCGTTCAAAAGCGCCGATGATTGAGGTGAACTGTGCGGCAATTCCTTCAGAATTAATTGAAAGTGAGTTGTTTGGTCATGTAAAAGGAAGTTTCACAGGAGCAAATAAAGACCGAGCAGGAAAGTTTGAAGCTGCCAATGGCGGTACTATTTTTTTAGATGAAATTGGCGATATGAGTTTGTCTGCACAGGCAAAAGTATTGCGTGCATTACAAGAAAGTAAAATAAGTAGAGTTGGTAGCGATAAAGATATTAAAGTAAATGTGCGTATTGTTGCCGCCACCAATAAAAATTTAAGAAAAGAAATTGCCGAAGGACGTTTTAGAGAAGATCTATATCATCGTTTAGCGGTTATTTTAATCAAAGTTCCTTCGTTAAATGATCGAAGAGAAGATGTGCCATTATTAATTGATTTCTTTGCAGATAAAATCGCTAAAGAGCAAGGGATTCCTAAAAAAGCATTTTCAAAAAAAGCAATAGAATTGTTACAAAAGTACGATTGGACAGGAAATATTAGAGAGTTACGCAATGTTGTAGAGCGTTTAATTATCCTTGGAGAAAAAGAAGTTTCTGAAAAAGATGTACAATTATTTGCTAGTAAATAAGGTAAATTGATTTCAAATAGAGTTAACTATAAAAAAAGCTGATACTAATATAAAAATTAGCATTAGCTTTTTTTAGTTTTCAGTAATTTGGGGAGTATCTTTGTACCAGAAAAAAAGAATAATAATCAATAAAAATTATAAAAAATGGCAACAGCAGTAGGGAAACAATTTCCAGATTTACATGTAGACGCAATGAACGAAATGGGCGATACATTTAAAGTAAACGTATTAGAGGAAGCGAAAAATAACAAGAAAAAAGTAGTATTATTTTGGTATCCAAAAGACTTTACATTTGTATGTCCAACAGAATTACACGCTTTTCAAGCAGCGATTGGTGAGTTCGAAAAAAGAAATACTATTGTAATAGGAGCGTCTTGTGATACTCCAGAAGTACATTTTGCTTGGTTAAGTACTTCAAAAGATAATGGAGGAATTGAAGGTGTAACATATCCTATTTTAGCAGACAGTAACCGTAATTTATCATCAATTTTAGGAATTCTAGATATTACTGATGAAACTTATGATGAGGCTACAGGAACTGTTCAGGTAGAAGGAGATAACGTAACATATAGAGCTACTTATTTAATTGATGAAGATGGAAAAGTATTTCATGAAGGAATTAACGATATGCCTGTAGGACGTAACGTAAACGAATATTTACGTTTAATTGATGCATATGCACACGTTCAATCTCACGGAGAAGTATGTCCTGCAAACTGGGAAGAAGGTAAAGATGCCATGAAACCAAATGCAAAAGGAACTGCTGATTATTTAGCTTCTCACTAAACTTTATTGTCATTGCGAACGGAGTGAAGCAATCTGTTTTTTTAATATAGAGATTGCTTCGTTTCTCTCGCAATGACATTTTAACTATAACTAATTATGATACAAGAATTAACTCAAGATAATTTAGCAGAAATTGTTGCTAATAATAAAAAAGTAGTGGTGCAATACGCAGCTACTTGGTGTGGTAATTGTAGAATTATGAAACCAAAGTTTAAGAAATTGTCTTCAGAAAATGAAGACATCGTTTTTGCATATGCAGATGCCGAAAAATTTCCTGAAAGCAGAAAATTAGCCGATGTAAGTAATTTGCCAACTTTTGCCACTTTTGTAGACGGTAAATTTGTAAATCAAACACAAACCAATAAGTTTGAGATCTTAAAAGATTTAGTAAACGAAGTGGTGTAATTTTCGTCATTTCTGCGAAGGCAGGAATCTCAATATCCTTGTTTTTAAAATTTCTGTCTCCACAGGAATGAGAACGCTTTTTTAAAGAAAAAAAGAAATTATGAAACTACCTATTATAAAACACCTCACAAATTTTATCGAAGAAAACGATCAAGATTATGTGTTAGAAACTATAGAAACGTTAGAGGCTTTAACTGAGGTTCCTTCTTTAAAAGATGATGAGCTAGATGTTATTGGCGAGATTATTTCTAACTTATACGGAGCCATTGAAGTTGATAAAATGATAAAAGATGGAGCTACAAAAAAAGATGCACTTAATGGTTTTATGAAACGTGTTTTAGGCTCTATTGACACATAATTATATTGCTCTTTGAGTCTTTTGACAATAAGTAGCAATGTATTAGAGAAGTTATAGCCAATACTGAAAATAAGAGATATAAAAATTTGGGGGAATTTTTGACTTACTAGTGTTGGCTAACTTTTTTTTTCTTGAAAACCTTTTATAATTGCTTTTAGACGTTCTTTATTTTGATTTTTTTGCAATTTTACTTTAGCTGTTTTCTGTTGGATTAATTTAGAATGTTTTGCCTTGTTTACGGTATTTTTAGCTTTTCCTTTTTTAGCCATAATTTATAAGTTAGCTTTTATCATTCTATCGTTTTTAAAAATATCTTTTTTTAGATTGATGTTTTTAAACCCTTTGTTTGATAACATTTTTACAGTTTCTTTTCCTAAATATTGGTTAATTTCAAAATAGAGTATTCCATTTTTTGTGAGATGCTTTTTAGCCAATTCAACAATTTTTTTATAGAATATTAACGGATTCTTATCATCTACAAACAAAGCTAAATGTGGCTCATTTTGCAATACATTATTAGTGATTTCTGTTTTTTCTAATTCACGAACATATGGTGGATTGGAGACTATAATATCAAATTTCACATCATTGCGAGGTTTTTTTTGTGAAGAAATAGTCTTGTTAACAGGTAAAGATTTTTTCATTTTATTCGCAATGAGATCTAAAGAATTGATTGTTAAAATATCAGCAGTATAAAAACTGATATCAACATTATTTAAAGCGGCATTTTTTTGAGCAATTTTTAAAGCTTTTTTAGAAATGTCAATCGCAGAAATTTGTGCATTTGGTATATTTTTAGCTAAAGATATAGAGATACAACCTGTGCCGGTTCCAATATCAAGAATTTGATAAATCCCCCCTTCTTCTTTGTTTTTTTTGTCTTGATTCTTAGTTCTTTTTTCTTTTGTCTCGTAAATAATCCATTCCACCAGTTCTTCCGTTTCTGGTCTCGGAATTAAAGTGTTTGTATCAACTAAAAAAGGCAATCCATAAAATTCAGTTTTTCCTAAAATATATTGTATTGGTTCTTCTTTTTTTAATCTTTCAGTAATACTATTTAATTTATTTAGTTTTTCAGAAGAAATGATGAAATCAGTTTTTAAAACGGTATCAATTCGTTGAAAATTGAGAATTTCTTCCATCAAAATAAAGAAAAAAGAATCTATTTCTGTTGTTGGATATACGCTTTTTAAGGCATCAGAAAAATGTATTTTAAAATCTTTTAGAATCATTTATAGTTTTTTAAGCATCCAGACATTACAAGAATAATGACCAGTATTCCCCAAAGGTTTGTCTAAATTTATAAATCCGTTTTTAGCATATAAATTTCTTGCAGCACCCATATAAGGCATGGTTTCTAAATAACAGTTTTCAAAACCAAATTCTTTTGCTTTTTGCAAGCATTTAGTAATTAATTTACTTCCTAGCCCTTTACCACGAGCAATTGGTAGGAAGTACATTTTTTGTAATTCGCAGATTTTTTCTGTTGTATTTTCTAATTGTGCAAATCCGCATCCGCCAATAATAGCATTGTCTTGTTCAATTACAAAATAGGCGGAAGCTGGTTTTTGATAGGTTTCAAACATTGTATCAGTAGCTGAATCCTCATAGGCGGTTCCTGTTTTTGGAGCGCCAAATTCAACCAAAACTACACGAATTATTTGAGCTATTTCTGTATTGTCTTTTGCTGAAATTTCTCTAATAATTAGTTCGTTTGGTATCATTGTAATTTGTTATTTTTGCAAGAGCAAGTTACTTAAAAAAATTAAAAAGGATTATGAAAAAGTCAATCTATTATATATTCGTTTTTTTGCTGATAACTAGTTGTGCGGTAAATAAACAGCCTGTTTTTATAAAGGTAGATAATGTTAAAATAATAAGTGCAGATGCGAAGTTTATTAAGTTAAAAGCAGATGCTTTTTTTGAAAATCTAAATGATATTGGCGGTAAAATATCTACAGATTCTATAAAAGTAATTGTTAATGGGGTAGAGGTAGCCCAAGTTTCTTCAGAAGCGTTTAAAGTACCTGCAAAAAAAGAATTTACAATTCCGTTATTAGTAGAAATTCCTACAAAAAAGATTCTTGATACAAGTACAAACGGAATTTTAGGAGGCTTGTTAAATGCTATTTTAAATAAGTCGATTAAAGTTCAGTTTAAAGGAAAATTAAAGTATAAAGTATTGGGTTTTTCTAAGGTATATCCCATTGATAAAATGGAAGAAATAAAAATTAAATTTTAAAAATTCTACATCAAAAATACATACAACGCTGTTTGCAAATTGCAAAAAATGGAATAGGAACAACACGTCCAAATCCGTCTGTTGGTGCTGTTGTTGTTTTAAATGATAAAATTATTGGCGAGAGTTTTACATCTCCTTATGGAGGGAATCATGCAGAGGTAAATGCAATTCAATCAGTAAAAAATAAATCGGTTTTAAAAGAGGCTACTATTTATGTTACATTAGAGCCCTGTTCTCATACTGGTAAAACGCCACCTTGTGCTGATTTGATAGCAAAACATCAGTTAAAAAATGTGGTAATTGGTTGTGTAGACACAAATAGTTTGGTGGCAGGAAAGGGAATTGAGCATTTAAAAAAGGCAGGTTGTAATGTTGTTGTAGGTGTTTTAGAGGATGAATGTTTGGCACATCACAAACGGTTTTTTACAGTTCAGAATAAAAAAAGACCATATATTATTTTAAAATGGGCAGAAACTAGAGATGGCTTTATCGCTCCAAATAAAAAAAATGAGCAGAAACCTGTTTGGATAAGTAACAAATACTCGCAACAATTGGTGCATAAATGGAGGGGTGAGGAACATGCGATTTTAGTAGGAACGAACACTGTTATTACTGATAATCCTAAGTTAAATGTGCGTAGTTGGAAAGGGAATAATCCGATACGAGTTGTGCTTGATAGGAATTTACGAATTCCGAAAACGGCTTATGTTTTTGATAAAAATGCAAAAACAATTGTAATTACAGAAAAAAAAGACAGTAGCTTTACAAATAGCAAAATACTGTTTTTTGAACAAGTTGATTTCTCAAAAAATGTTGCGAAACAAATTATAGAAGTATTGTGTAAACATAAAATTCAATCGGTAATTATAGAAGGAGGAACACAAACTTTGCAAACATTTATCGATGCTAATTTGTGGGATGAAGCTAGGGTTTTTACAGGCGATGTTATTTTTGGAGAAGGCGTAAAATCGCCAAGAATTACATATAAATTAAAAAATCTAACATCAAAAAATATTAAAAATGATGTGCTAAAAACAATAAGGAATGATTAAGAATATTATTTTTGATTTTGGTGATATTTTTATCAACCTAGACAAAGAAGCCACCTTTAGAGAAATGGCAAAATTGGGTGTTGCAAATATATCTGATGAGATGATGCAGTTGTATTATCAATATGAACAAGGATTGATTTCTACGGATGAATTTGTAGATTTTTTTCATCAGAAATTTGGAATAAAAAAGGTAGATTTAATAAAGGCTTGGAACGCTATTCTGTTAGGTTTTCCGAAACACCGTCTTGACTTTTTAAAAGAATTATCTAAAAGTAAAAAGTATCGTTTATTTCTGTTAAGCAATACAAATGATTTGCATATTTCTTGGGTTCAAAGCGATTGGGGAATGGAGTTGTACAGTGAGTTTAAAAACTGTTTTGAGCAATTTTATCTATCGCATAAAATTCATTTTAGAAAGCCGAATAAAGCTATTTTTGAATTTGTGTTAAAAGAAAATAACTTAAAAGCAACTGAAACTATTTTTATTGATGATACTAAAGAAAATACAGATGCTGCAAAACATTTAGGGATGCAAGTATGGAATTTACATCCCCAAAAAGAAGATGTTGTAGATTTGTTGACTAAAAAAGAATTTTTGATTTGATTTATATAGCCCTTTCCATTTTTGTTGCCAGTTTACTGTTTGTTGTTTTTAAATTGTTTGATGTGTTTAAAATTGACACTTTACAAGCAATTGTGGTCAATTATGTTTTTGCATTTTTGGTTGCTGTTTTTGTGTCTGATATTCATATTTCGTTACAAGAAATCCCAAGCCAGCCTTGGTTTTTAGGAGGAGTGTTTCTTGGGTTTTTATTTATTACAGTGTTTCAGGTAATGGCAATTACCGCTCAAAAAAATGGACTATCAGTCGCTTCGATAGCCGGAAAAATGTCGGTAGTAATTCCAATTATTTTCGGGATATTTTGGTATAAGGAATCTGTAGGGGTTATAAAAATTATCGGAATTCTATTAGCAGTAATAGCGGTGTATTTGGCATCTGCAAAAAACGATACAGGTTCTGTAAAAACAAGTAGTTTAGTCTATCCAATATTGTTATTTTTTGGTTCGGGAACAATAGATACTACCTTAAAATTTGTAGAAAAAAAATATGTTCCAGAAAGTAATGTGCCACTTTTTTTAGCTACAATATTTGGGTTTGCTTTTGTCTTCGGGTTTTTGTTTTTGATGTATCAGGTGGTTATTGGGAAGTTTAAATTTCAGCTTAAAAACCTTGTAGCAGGTTTTTTTCTTGGAATTGTAAATTATTATTCGATGGAATTTTTACTAAAAGCTTTTAAAACGGATATAGAAAGTTCTACTTTGTTTACCATTAATAATGTAGGGGTTGTTATTTTGACAACTGTTTTTGGGGTATTACTTTTTAAAGAAAAGTTGATTGCAAAAAATTGGATAGGAATTGCAATGGCTATTGTGGGTATTTTGTTAGTTTCCTTCTCATAAATTATGGATATAAATGATGCTTATAAAACGATAGAAAAACCATCCGAAGAAATACTTTTTAAGGATAGAAATAGTAAGTTTTTTGGATATGCTTTTCCTGTTTTTACGGAAGATGATGTTAAGAATGCGATACTGTTGTTAAAGAAAAAACACCATGCTGCACGTCATTTTTGTTACGCGTGGCAATTAGGAACTGAGAAAACTAGATTTAGAGCAAATGATGATGGTGAGCCGAGTAACTCTGCTGGAATGCCAATTTACGGGCAAATTCAGTCGTTTGAGGTTACGAATATATTAATTGTTTCAGTTCGGTATTTTGGTGGTACTAAATTGGGTGTTAGTGGTTTGATAAATGCGTATAGAACATCTGCAAAATTGGCTTTAGAAGCATCAGAAATTGTAGAAAAAACAATTGATATAGTTTACAAATTGTCTTTTGGATATGATTTGATGAACAAAGTAATGCGAATTATTAAAGATAGAAAGTTAAAGATGATACATCAAAAATTAGAATTAACCTGTGAGTATCATATTTCTGTAAGAAAAAGAGATGCAGCTTCAGTTTTTGAGATTTTTAGTAATTTATATAAAGTAGAAATTGCTGAATTAGAGTGTTAGTTTTTTTAATAAATACTCTGGACAACGAATTGGTTTTAACGTTTTTGAATTTAAAAAAGCCAAAACGGTATTACCTAGTGTAATAATCTCATTTTTTTCGTTGGTAATTTCATAGTCAAATTCTATTTTTACCGAAGGTGTTTTTTTAAGTATCGTTTTTACAGTCAAAACTTCATCATAAAGTGCAGAACGTTTAAAATTTGAAGATAAAGAAATAACGGGCATCATTACGCCATTTTTTTCCATGTCTTTATAGGTAATACCTAAAGAGCGTAACCATTCGGTACGTCCTAATTCAAAATATTGAGCATAATTTCCGTGATAAACAACGCCCATTTGGTCGGTTTCTCCGTAACGTACTCTAAATGAGAAAGTGTAGTTTAACAATTTTAAATCTTATTTGAAAACGGACTATAATACGAAAAAAATAGTTAGTAATCAATAGCAAAAACATTTTTTTATACTGAATTTTATTCACATTTTTGTAGTGTCTAAGAATAAGAAAAAAATTCTGTCATAAATTTTTATTAACCTATTTACCTGCTTAAATTTAGAATGCCTAATACCACCGCTGACTCAGTTTGGAACAAATGTTTGTCTTTTATAAAAGACAATATAAAACCACAAGCCTATAAAACATGGTTTGAACCTATTATTCCTGTAAAAATTTCTGGAGATGCTTTGACAATTCAAGTGCCAAGTAAATTTTTTTATGAATGGCTTGAAGAACATTATATAAAACTTTTAAGAGTTGCATTGATAAGAGAATTAGGTAAAGATGCTAAATTGATTTATGATGTTCGTATGGAAAATACATACAGCAGTAATAGTCCGCAAATTGTAAAAATACCTAGTTCAAATAGAAATCCGTTACAAAAACAAAATGTTACGGTACCATTAGATTCTAGTAAAAGAGAGTTAAGAAATCCGTTTATTATTCCAGGACTTCAAAAGGTAAAAATAGAGTCTCAATTAAATGCCAATTATAATTTTAATAACTTTATTGAAGGAGATTCTAATCGGTTAGCGCGTTCTGCGGGTATGGCAGTAGCTAATAAACCTGGTGGAACATCATTTAATCCATTATTAATTTATGGTGGTGTTGGCTTAGGGAAAACACATTTGGTTCATGCAATTGGTGTTGATATTAAAGATAAATATCCAGATAAAACGGTATTATATATTTCGTCAGAAAGGTTTACACAGCAATTTATTGACTCAGTAAAATCGAATACTAGAAATGATTTTATCCATTTTTATCAGATGATTGATGTGTTAATTATTGATGATGTTCAGTTTTTATCAGGTAAAAAAGGAACACAAGATGTATTCTTCC
>CAZZNK010000042.1:0-20596 GCA_964655585.1 uncultured Flavobacteriaceae bacterium | reverse complement strand
CTTGTTATTAGCAGTTTGTTATTATTCTTGAATTTATTTTCAATGATGTAAATTAACTGAAAGCTTAAAACCTGATTGGATTAAATTTGAAAAATCAATAAATTGTAAACAAATCAATAGCCAACGTTGTTAATTAGCTAAATTAGTTTTTAGGAGAGATTCTATGTTTTGTTCCTTGTTCATAAGAATATGCTAATTTTATCAATATTGGTTCTGCATACATTCTCCCTAAAAACTGCAATCCAGCAGGTAAGTTCCCTTTGGTAAAACCCATTGGAACCGTAAATGCTGGTTGCCCAGTATGTGGAGCAATAATTTGATTATTATCACCTTTATACTCTTCTTCAAAAGCAATAATTCTAGCAGGTTTATTATTCCATGTAGGATAAATAATAGCATCTAATTTTAAAGAATCCATTGCTTTTTCAATGGCTTTTCTAAATGCAATTCTTTTTATATCGGTATACGCATCCTTACACGGAATTTCTTTTGACCCAAACCTTCCTGTATTACTTCCAAACATTTTTAATTGTCTTTTTGCATAGGCAGATTTTGTGCCAATTCGCATAATATCTTCTAAAGTTTTTATAGAATCTCTTTTTACATACGTTAAAAAATAAGCTTCTACATCTTCTCTAAATTCTGAACACCATTGATTCTTCTTTAATTCAGAAAAATTAGGAACTATAAATGGATCAATAATTATTGCACCTAATTTTTTTAAGTCTACTATTGATTGTTCAAACAATGTTTTTATTTCGGCATCAACATTAGCTTCACTTAACTCTCTTAAAACACCTATTCTTGCACCTTTTAATCCATTTTTTTGTAAAAACTGCTGATAATTATCTGGAGTTTTACCTTTTGAATATTTTGTAATTGAATCATCTGCATCAAAACCAACCATAATTTCTAATGTTTTTGTAGCATCTTCTACCGTTCTACACATTGGTCCAACAACATCATTTCTTAAAATTAGCGGTATAATGGCGCTTCTACTTATCAAACCAATTGTTGTTCTAAAACCTACCAAAGCATTATGAGATGACGGTCCTCGAATAGAGTTTCCTGTATCTGTTCCTAAACCAATTACCCCAAAATTAGAAGTGATAGAAGCAGCTGTTCCTCCACTTGACCCTGCTGGTACATAATTTAAATTATATGGGTTTCGGGTGATTCCATGAGTTGAACTCTCGGTATGTTTTGCACTAAAAGCCCATTCTGCCATATTAGATTTTGCAATAATAATTGCACCAGCAGCTACTAATTTTTTAATAATAAAAGCATCTTCAGTAGGAATAAAATCTTGTAATGCTAACGAGCCTCCTGTTGTTGGTAAGCCTTTGGTATTGATATTGTCTTTTACAATAATCGGAATTCCATGTAACGGGCGAAGTTTTTTTGTTTGCTGATATTCTCTATCTAATTTTCTAGCAATTTCTACTGCCCTCAAATTAATAAATGATATTGAATTTATAGTTGAATCTGATTTTTTTATCCTATCTAAATAGGTTTTCACTAATTGTTCACTCGTATAATCTCCAGCTATATAGGCATTATGAATTTTAGAAATTGTTAATTCAGAAAGATTAATTTTTTGCACTTTCCTTTCTTCTTTACATCCAATAAATATAAAAAGTAATCCAATTACAGCTACTAATAACTTTGAGTTATTCATACATTAAAATTTAAGTTTAAATTTAGTGCAAATTTTTGACATAAAAAAAACCGAAGCTTTCACTTCGGTTTTTTTACTATTTACTCAAATACATTTTCCGTCTAGAGTACAATTCATAAAAAGCATCATCTCTTAAATTATCAATAAATAAGATACTTTCTCCTGTACTTTTCATTTCTGGTCCTAAGTTTTTATTTACATTCGGAAACTTATTAAAAGAAAAAACAGGTTGTTTTATTGCATATCCTTTTAACTGCGGATTAAAATTAAAATCGGTTACTTTTTTCTCTCCCAACATTACTTTGGTTGCATAATTCACATAGGGTTCTTTGTATGCTTTTGCAATAAAAGGAACGGTTCTCGATGCCCTTGGATTTGCTTCAATAATATAAACAACATCATCTTTTATAGCAAACTGAACGTTAATTAATCCAACAGTTTTTAGTTCTAAAGCAATGGTTTTTGTGTGCGATTTTATCTGATCTAGCACCAAATCTCCTAAATTAAAAGGTGGTAAGGTTGCGTTAGAATCTCCAGAATGTACGCCACACGGTTCAATATGTTCCATAATACCGATGATATAAACATTTTCTCCATCACAAATTGCATCTGCTTCTGCTTCAATCGCTCCGTCTAAATAATTATCTAGTAATAATTTATTCCCTGGCATTCTACGAAGTAAATCTACAACGTGCTCAATTAACTCTTCTTTGTTAATCACAATTTTCATCCCTTGTCCTCCTAAAACGTAGGATGGACGAATTAAAATAGGAAAGTCTAATTGTTCTGCCAAAACCAAAGCTTCATCTGCCGTTTCTGCGATACCAAATTCTGGATATGGAATTTTATTCTTTTTCAATAAGTCTGAAAAGCTTCCTCTATCTTCTGCTAAATCTAAGGCTTCAAAACTTGTTCCTAAAATTTTTACACCATATTTGGTTAGTTTCTCTGCTAATTTTAAGGCTGTTTGTCCACCTAATTGCACAATAACTCCTTCGGGTTTTTCGTGTTTGATAATATCATAAATATGCTCCCAAAAAACAGGCTCAAAATAGAGTTTATCAGCAGTATCAAAATCCGTAGAAACAGTTTCTGGATTACAGTTAATCATAATCGTTTCATAACCACATTCTGCCGCTGCCAATACTCCGTGTACACAGCAATAATCGAATTCTATTCCTTGTCCTATTCTATTAGGTCCAGAGCCCAAAACAATTACTTTTTTCTTTTTAGTAACCACACTTTCATTAATTACTACTGGTTTTTTATCCGAAGAAATGGCATCATTTTCAAAAGTTGAGTAATAATAAGGTGTTTGTGCTTTAAATTCTGCCGCACAAGTATCTACCAATTTATAGATTCTATTTACCTGTAATTCTTCTCTTTTCTTATACACTTCACTTTCCAAACAACCCAACATATGCGCTATTTGTCGGTCTCCATAACCTTTTTGTTTGGCTTCTAAGAGTAAATCTCTCTCTAAAGTGTTAATTGTATAAGTAGATATTTCTTTTTCGAGCTCGTGTAATTCTTCATATTGTTTTAAAAACCACATATCAATTTTAGTGATTTCGTGGATTTTACTCAGCGGAATTCCCAATTGAATGGCATCATAAATCGCAAAAACTCGATCCCAAGAAGCGTATTTTAATTTACTGATAATTTGGTCATAATCTTTATATCCTTTTCCGTCTGCACCAATTCCATTTCTTTTAATTTCTAAAGATTGTGTGGCTTTATGTAAGGCTTCTTGAAATGAACGCCCAATTCCCATCACTTCTCCAACCGATTTCATTTGCAGTCCTAAAGTTCTGTCAGAGCCTTCGAATTTATCGAAATTCCAACGAGGAATTTTTACAATTACATAATCTAAGGTAGGTTCAAATAAAGCAGATGTTACTTTGGTAATTTGGTTATTCAGCTCGTCTAAATTGTAACCAATCGCTAATTTACTAGCAACTTTTGCAATCGGATACCCCGTTGCTTTACTTGCCAAAGCTGATGAACGAGAAACTCTTGGGTTAATTTCTATAGCAATTATATCTTCTTTTTCATCAGGAGAAACAGCAAATTGCACGTTACAACCTCCTGCAAAATCTCCAATAGAACGCATCATATGTATTGCCATATCTCTCATTTTCTGATAGGTTTTATCAGATAATGTCATTGCGGGTGCAACGGTAATAGAATCTCCTGTATGAATCCCCATCGGGTCCATGTTTTCTATAGAACAGATAATTACTACGTTATCATTTTTATCGCGAAGCAACTCTAACTCAAACTCTTTCCAACCAATTAATGCTTTGTCAATCATTACTTCGTGTATAGGAGAAACTTCTAATCCACGGGTTAATAATTCGTCAAAATCTTCTTCTGTATGCACAAAAGAGGCTCCTGCTCCTCCCAAGGTAAAAGAGGCTCTAATTACCAATGGAAAGCCAAACTCTTGTGCAATTTCTTTTCCTTTTAAATAGGATGTTGCCGTAGCTTGTGGCGCCATAGGGATGCCAATATCTAACATTAAATTTTTGAATTTCTCTCTATCTTCAGTAATGTTAATTGCTTCAATATCTACACCAATAATTTCTACATCAAAATCTTTCCAAATCCCTTTTTCATCAGCCTCTATACATAAATTTAAGGCTGTTTGACCTCCCATTGTGGGTAAAACAGCATTAATTTGTGGATGCTCTTTTAATATTTTTAAAATCGATTTTGTGTTTAAGGGTAACAAATACACATGATCTGCCATAGACGGATCGGTCATAATTGTTGCAGGATTAGAATTGATTAAAACAGTTTCTATTCCGTCTTCTCTTAAAGAACGTAATGCTTGGGTTCCTGAATAATCAAATTCACAAGCTTGTCCTATGACAATTGGTCCAGATCCGATAATTAAAATTGATTTGAGGTCTTTTCTTTTTGGCATTGTAAATAATTGTTTTTTATTAGTTTGTAAAAATACTCATGTTTTCATCGTAAATAGGACTTTCTATTGCTAAAAAATCTAAAACACTATGAAAAACATGATGCTGTGATAATTCTTTATTATTTTTGAGTTCTTTAGAGTTATCAGATAACCAAACAATAAATGGTATTTCTAATTGCTCTTTTGGTGCTATACTTGCTGGTATCCCATGCATATACAAATTATTTTCTCCTAAAGATTCGCCATGATCAGAAACGTAAAACATAGCGCTACTGTATACATCTAATTGCTTTAATTTTCCTATCAAAGTAGCTAAAATATAGTCCGTATAAAGAATCGTATTATCATATGCATTTATTAATTCTTCTTGAGTGCATTTCCCCAATTCAACACTTTTACAGATTGGAGTAAATTTATTAAATTTTTGTGGATATTTTTTATAATACGTTGGCCCGTGGCTAGTACTAGTATGTAAAACTAGTAATATTTTATTTTTTTTACTTGCTAATATTTGCTCTTTTAAACCGCTAAGCAATACTTCATCATATTCGCAACCATCACCTTGACATTGTTTTTCTAATTCTCCTCTTTTTTGATAATTTTCAATCTTTACGGTAGGTTCACCCCAATTAGTAGTTCTCCAAATAACCTCTACATCATTTCTAAACAAATAATTTGGTAAAATTTCAAATAATTTATTACTTTCCTTATATTCTAAAATACACTTAACCCCAGCTGTAGTATAAGTTGCACATGATGTAGCTTTATAAGCGTGTACATTTTTTATATTTGAAAGTAGTGGGTTTGTCTCTTTTTCATAGCCGTATAAAGAAAAATTCTTACGTCTTGCAGATTCTCCAATTACAAGAACTGCTATAGATTTTTTAGTATCTTTTATAGTTGCATCTGGCAGCAAAATTTGCTGCTTATTTTCTTGACTTTTATGATAAAAAAATCTAGAAGTATTCACAATATACGACCATGGCATAACCATTGCCCCTAAAGATTTTGAATGTTTGTCAATCCATAACCAATTACTAGAATTAACATAAATAAATGAGACGATAAAAACAAAAATCAACACAATATGTGTCAAGAATCTTTTGAATTTTACTCTAACAACTTTAGTTTTAATAATTAAAATACTAGGAATTATTCCTAACAAAACTAAATACACAATTAAACCAAAAGAAAAGAAACTACTAGACTCTTCAAAATTAGTATTCAAAATATTACCAATCATTGTTTTGTCTATCATAACACTGTAGGTATTTATAAAATAGAGTGCAATAGCATTTATGTTGGCAAACATAACTAGTAAAAACTTACCAATAAAACGAGAGAGAAACAATCCTATATAAAAAATTAAAGCGTTTAAAAACAACATTAAAATTGCTAAACTAACCATAATCAAAATCCCTCCTAAACTTTTAGGATCTAGATTATTAGTAGTAAATTGAAATAATGGCAAATGATATAACAATAAGTTAACAAAACTTATTATGAATGCGAAAGAGCTGATTTTAATATTCTTTTTTAACATAAATTTTTATCATTAAATATAATGTTGAAACTATAGCAAATAAAGAAAAATAAAATATCAATAAATTGATAGCAACTATTTTTTTAATAATAGCAACTCCACAAATTATTAAAAGTAAGATAAAAATAGGGTAGTATTTTTTATTTTTAATCCAAGCCCACCAATTAACTTTATTGTTTATAACAATCCCCAAAAGTGCAGATATATACCCCATAATACTCCCAATTATAACATCAAGTGGATAATGTGCTCCTACCCCAACTCGAGAGAATGCAATAACCAATCCCAATATAAGAATAAAAATAGACCACATTATTTTAGCCTTAAACTCTTTTGGCATAAATGCAACTAATAATATTGTAATTATTGTAAAAATAGTTATAGAATGACCAGACGGCAAGCTTGTATATCCTGAAAGAGTTTTGCCAATAATTACAAAACTATCAGTATCAAACACAGCTGCTGGTCTTGGAACAGCAAATGTTTTTTTTAATAAAAACGATATTATAAGTGAAATAAAACCAGATGTTAAAACAGCACCCCAAAGTTTAGGAGCATAAACAATTAAAACCGTTAACAGCGGAAAAAGTATAAGCGCATCGCCTAGTTGAGTTAAGTTAAATTGTAAACTTGGTAATTCAGATAATTTACTATTCAAATAAAAAAATACATTTTCTTGTATTTTAATATACCCATCAACAGAAAAAGCACTTTCTTTTAAAAGGATAAAAGCAATAACAAACAATAATAAAACAGGCAAAAAAAGTGATTTTAATCTTACATTAATAAAATTATCAATTACTTTAATATCTAATTTATGACTATTTATCATACTTACTTTTAATCATTAAAATTACTTTTACCTTTTCTTTTTCGCATGTTAAGTTGAGTTGGTAAAAATAATTAACGTTTAGTTATAAAAAAAAGGTGTTACTTAAAAAAGTAACACCTAATATATTAACAAATTGTTAATCATTATTTTTTATGTCTTGGAGCTGATGATACAGAAAGATTTTTTCTTCCTTTTGCTCTTCTTCTTGCTAACACTTTTCTTCCATTAGCAGATGCCATTCTTTCTCTGAAACCGTGTTTATTTCTTCTTTTTCTATTTGATGGCTGATATGTTCTTTTTGGCATTACTTATGTTTTTAAAATCTTGCTTATTAATATGATGCTTTTGTTCAAATTTTGTCTGCTAAAAGCGTTGGCAAATATACAAAGTTTTTTATTTCCACAAACTTAGAAAGTAAAAAATATAAAATAATTTTTATTCGCCTCTATGAAACCATTTTTGATTGATTTTCTTATTTTTGCGAAACAATCTTTATGTATGATCTCTCAACTACAATTTGAAAAAGAATTAGAACTTATTATTAAAAACGCTATTCGTGAAGATGTTGGCGATGGCGATCATTCTTCATTAGCCTGCATACCCAAAAATGCTATTGGAAAAGCAAAACTTTTAGTAAAAGATAATGGTATTATTGCTGGTGTAGATTTTGCAAAAAAAGTGTTTCAATTTGTAGATCCAGACTTAAAAATTGATACTTTAATTAATGATGGAAGCACTGTAAAGTACGGAGATATTGTTTTTTATGTTGAAGGAAGTTCTCAATCTATCCTAAAAGCTGAACGAATCGTTTTAAACGCAATGCAACGTATGAGTGCTATTGCTACTAAAACAAAAGTTTTTGCAGATCTTTTAGAAGGTACAAAAACAAAAATTTTAGATACTCGTAAAACCACTCCAGGAATTAGAGCCCTAGAAAAATGGGCAGTAAAAATTGGAGGCGGAGAAAACCATCGATTTGCATTATACGATATGATTATGCTTAAAGACAATCATATTGATTTTGCTGGTGGCATTACACAAGCTATCAACAAAACAAAGCAGTATTTAAAAGACACAAATCGTGATTTGAAAATTATTGTCGAAGCTAGAAACTTAACTGAAATAAAAGAAATATTAAAAACTGATGGAGTTCATCGTATTTTAATTGATAATTTTAATTATGATGATACTCGGAAAGCAGTCGCTTTAATTGGCAACACCTGCCAAACAGAATCTTCTGGTGGTATTACTGAAAAAACAGCAAAAGCATATGCAGATTGTGGCGTAGATTACATTTCTTCGGGAGCACTAACCCACTCAGTATATAATATGGATTTAAGTTTAAAAGCGGTTTAACTTTACAACAAATCTAAACTATAAAAAGCGCCTTTATTTTCTGTCGTTTTCATCGATAATTTAACAATTAAATAAGCACAAGCATTTAGGTTTCTCAATTCAACAATTTGAGGAGAAAGCGTTACTTTTCTATACATTTTTTCTGTATCTCTATATACATAATTTAAATGATCTAAAGCACGCTCTAAACGCTCATCAGAACGGACAATCCCTACCAAATCACTCATAATATACTGCACTGATTTTCTGTTATGACTAATTAAAATCATTTCTTTAGGATCATTTGTTCCTTCTGCATCCCATTCTGGAATTTTAGGTATTTTTTCTTCTAATATTTGTTGATTTTTAAGAATATGTTTGGTAATTCTATCTCCAAAAACCAACGCTTCTAGTAATGAGTTAGAAGCCAACCTATTTGCCCCGTGCAAACCTGTACAAGCCACTTCTCCGTTGGCATATAAATTATTGATAGAACTCTTTCCGTTCACATCTACTTGAACACCACCGCATAAATAATGCATTGCAGGAACAACAGGAATTAAATCTTTAGAAACATCAATCCCTAAACTCAAACACTTTTTAGTGATGTTTGGAAAGTGATGGTTAAACTCTTTCTGATCTAAATGTGTACAGTCTAAAAACACACATTCAGCTCCCGTAGTATTTAACTCTGTATCTATCGCACGAGACACAATATCACGAGAGGCTAATTCTGCCCGCTCATCAACAGAAAGCATAAAACGTTTTCCATCTGTATTACGCAAATAAGCTCCAAAACCTCTTACAGCTTCAGAAATTAAAAAAGCAGGACTTTTACCTGGTTCATATAACGATGTTGGATGAAACTGAATATATTGCATATCTGCAATTTTTGCTTTGGCTCTATATGCCATCGCAATACCATCAGCAGTAGCTACTACAGGGTTTGTTGTAGATGCATATACTTGCCCCGCTCCTCCTGTAGCTAATATTGTAATTGGCGCTGTGTAGGTATCAATATCTTGTGTTTTTTCATCCATCACATAAGCTCCATAACAGTGTAATCCTTTTTGTCCGTAAGCCGTTATTTTTTCTAAAACATGATGATCAGAAATTAAATCTATGGCAAAATGATGAGAAAGCAACGTAATATTTTTTAACGCATCTACTTGCTTAAGAAGTGTCATTTGAATTTCATACCCCGTAATATCTTTATGATGTAGTATTCTATTTGCTGAATGTCCTCCTTCTTTTCCTAGGTTATATTTATCATCATCATCTAAATCAAATGCTGCTCCCCAATCAATTAACTCTTTTAATCTTTCAGGCGCATCTTCAATAACCATTTTAACAATTTCTTTGTTACTAGTATTGCCACTTGCTCGAAGCGTATCTTTTATATGACTTTCAAAAGAGTCTAAATGATCCCATACAACCGCTACACCTCCTTGAGCATATTTGGTGTTAGACTCCTCTCTTTTATCTTTGGTAATAACTGTTATTTCCTTTTCAGGTAACGCTTTTGCTAGTTTTATGGCGGCAGTTAATCCTGCGACTCCAGAACCAAGAATTAAAATATCTGATTGAACAGTACTCATATTAAATTATTTTCTTTTAGAAATCTCCAACATTTTTTCGATGGATTTAAGTGCTTTTATGCGTAATTTTTCCTCAATTTCTATTGCAGGCAACTCATGTTCCATACACAAATACAGTTTTTTCATTGTATTCATTTTCATAAACTCACATTCGCTACAATTACAATTATCGTCTTCTGTTGGTGCAGGAATTAATATTTTATCAGGCACATCTTGCATCATTTTATGTAAAATACCTGCTTCAGTAGCTACAATAAACTTTTTAGCCTTACTTTCTTTTACATATTTTAATAAGCCAGATGTTGAACCAACATAATTTGCTGCTTTTAACAAATGTCTTTGCGATTCTGGATGTGCAATTATTTCTGCATCAGGGTTTTCTTCGTATAATTTTAATATCTTTTCTATCGAGAATGCTTCGTGTACCAAACAAGCACCATCCCAAAGTAACATATTTCTACCTGTTTTTCTAATAAGCCAATCGCCTAAATTTCTATCAGGAGCAAAAATAATGGGTTTCTCTTTCGGTATAGAATCTATTATTTTTTTTGCATTAGATGATGTACATACTATATCTGTTAAAGATTTTATTTCTGCCGATGTGTTTACATAAGAAACAACAATATGATCTGGGTGTTTTTCTACAAATTCTTTAAACTCATCATACGGTGCAGAATCTGCCAAAGAGCATCCCGCCTTTAAATCTGGTAAAAGAACTTTCTTTGAAGGGTTTAAAATTTTAGCAGTTTCTGCCATAAAATGCACGCCTGCAAACACAATTATATCTGCCTCTGTATCAGCCGCTTTTTGTGCCAATGCCAAACTATCGCCTACAAAATCAGCAATATCTTGTATTTCTGGTCTTTGATAATAATGTGCTAATATAATTGCATTTTTCTCCTTTCGTAATCTGTTTATTTCTTTTTCAAAATCAATAGCATCAGTATTAATATCTAAATACCCAACTGATTTTATTTTTTCCTTAGCTTTCGTAAGATTCATAGTTTTTTTATTTTTTCCTTTGTAAAAGTAATTATTTTAATTTTTGTAGTAGAAATAATTCTATATAAATTTTATGCATAGATTCAAATTAAGCCCTTTATATTTCTTCATTAGTATCCTAGTTATAACCTGTAACCATATTCGAAAGTCATGATTTCTTAAAAAACTATTTCTCTGTTAATTACAATCAGGGTTTTATTCTTATGTCTTTTATAGGACAACAGTGATATTTCTCTTTTTTATTTAAAGATAATCTTAAAGTTAGTACTTTTTACTAAACCTAATAGTACCATACACAACACTAAATACGTTTTTGTAACAATTAAGGTAATCTATATTTGTTCTTTATAATGATGTGTAATAATCGTTTTAAAATTACTTTTTACCAAATAAATGGGGAGTATGAACGTTTTTACCTTTTTTTTTGTTAAAAAAATAGGTATTTATACGGGATGTTTTTTTTTAGATTCAAGATAGTTTCACTGAAAGAGGTAAAATTTAAGACTTGGTTTTGGTTGTTTGTTATTCGTTGATGGTTAGTAGAGAAATGAGATTTCCACGTCGTTACTCCTCGCAATAACAACTCTTTACTGTTTTTTTTTAAAATAAAAAAAGCTCCAAGAGTATTACCTCTTGAAGCTTTTAGAAACTAAAACTTTTCTTTTTCAATCTTAATGAACTCTTTTTATTATTTTCAAATTCATAGAAATTTTATTTTTTTCTTAAAACCCTACTCCAGGATCTTCTGGAGAAGCCGCTTGTGCTTTTTGTGGGTTTAGCATCATATATGTACCTAATGCAGTTAATGCTGCATATTTACCGTAATTTCCTATTTTCTTTAAGGCATCCTTACGAGTAATGTCTGTATTATTATTAGCTGTATTTTTTATATCTTGAGTTTTCATACTGTTTATCTTTTCTCGTTAGTTATTGGATGATAATTTTCTTAGTTAAAGTACCTTGTGCTGTCTGTAGATTTACTAAATAAACGCCTGCTGATACTTTTGGTAAGCTAACATCTTTTACGCCTGTACTTTCAAAAGAAGTTTGTATCACCTGTTTGCCTAACAAGGTAAACATTTTTACAGTAGCTTTACCTGATTGTAAACCAATAATACGCAACGTTTCTTTGTTAGTTGAGTACATACTTACACCTTCTAAAGCAACAGTCTCTAATCCTAAAGCACTACTACTTGTTCTTAGATAAAATTGACCGACTCCATTACTGTCTACATCTAATATAATGGTATAATTTCCGTTATCATTTAACTTGGTAAATGTATTGTCTGTTCTATTCTCTAAGTAAATATCCATTCCTGATGGAATGTTTTGTGCGGCAATAGAAAAGGTGATTTCTGTTCCTGCAACGGCATTTACACCTACTGGAATCGTCATATTCTCATAATCTGCATCTGGTAACGATTGAATCCCTAATTTTCTACCTTGACTATCGCTTACCGTTTGGGTATAGACCATAAAATCATTATTAGCTCCTCCAAAAATTGAACTGTCATAGCCATTATCAAAACTGGTAGTTGTTCCGTTTATATAATAGATTTCTGTGTTTTTGGTTGCTGTACCATCTGTCATTGCTAAGTTGATTTCAAAACGATTGTTGGTCGTTCTATTAAATTCATCGTATGCTTGATGACTTTGCATTGCTTCTGTAAAAGAAAACGTACCACCTCCTATTTGTGCATTGACAAAGAACCCTTGTGCTGGGGCTATAAACCTTGAGGCAGTTCCTAAGTTTACTATTTTATAAGTAATTGATTCTTCATCCCAAAACCAAAGGGTGTTTTCTTGTAATTGAGCCGAATTGACGGTTAAAATGTTATTCGCTGCATCTGCATTGGTATTTGCAGGGATATAAGAAGGATACGGATTACCAATTAAATTAAGCTCATTAGCTGTACCATCTGTAATGGCAATGTCTACATCTGTATTTGGCATTGTTCCTTTAAACTCAACATCTCCAGCACTTGTTCTTTTCATAGAATACCCTTTACCTGCTATAAAATTGCCTGCACCTGCAATATCATTAGTACCAGCAGCGGTAGTATAATAATCCCAAGCGGTACCATTATTATCATAAGGTGCCACTCCATAATTTGTACCACTCGTTGCAATAGCATTGGTAGCTACATCTGTTACCGTAAATGTATTAATACTATGCCCACTAAAAGGATTAGATAACAAGTACCAATTGGCTGTAAACAAATGCCTTTTGTAAATAAGACTTCCATCCCCACTAAAAGTACTTTTTGAAATTAAGGACCCTCCAGGATTAATAGTCAATATTCCTGCACCAATAATAGTTAAAGAAGCTCCTGGGTCAACCGTAAGGTCTCCACCATCGTTTATAGTTAAAGTAGCAGCGCCACCAATAGTCAAATGACCTATAGCTATGTGCGTACCTGAAACTATTACTGGAAAAACAGTTGCACCATCATAAGAAGTAATATCTACTGCTTCTGTAGCAAGAGGTACAGATCCAGAATCCCAATTAGTTGCTGTATTCCAATCTGTATTTGTGGCTCCTGTCCATTGAGTAGCAAGAGGTGGTCCAAACTGAGCAAACGTTGTTATACTACCTAAAAATACTGTTAAGAACAGTAGTAGGTGTTTTTTTGTTTTGTAAAATAATTGTTTTTTCATAATACTTATGTTTTAGTTTATTTTACACAAGAGTAATTGAAAACCGTGTTTTTACAAAAAAAATGTGAAGTATGGGCACTTTTTTGGGAAGTATGACCTTTTTTGCCTTTTTTTTGTTAAAAAAACAGGTATTTATACGGGGTGTTTTTTTTAAGACTTAAGACTGTTGCGCTGAAAGATTGAAGATGCAAGACGTAAAATTTAAGATGTAAGACTAAAGACTTGGTTTTGGTTGTTTGTTATTCGTTGATGGTTGGTAGAGAAATGAGATTGCCACGTCGTTACTCCTCGAAATAACACACACAGTTTTGTCATTCAGACAGAACGACATAGGAGTGACGATGAATCTTAAATAGATTAACAAAAATAAGATTGCCACGTTGTTCCTCCTCGAAATGACGGAATATCATTACGAACGAAGTGAGTAATCTGTTTGTATACTACTGTGAGATACTTCGCTCTGTTCTAAATGACAAATTGCTTGTTTCCCTTACTAGCAAATCGTTAGGCTTAAATAAAAAAAGATAACAGATTTGCAATCTTATAAAAAAGAAATGCTCTTTTCTATATCTTCTTTATATTTCTTAGAAATAGGGATGTCTGTATTATTTATAGCAACAAAATCTTTACCTAGAGTTTCTATTTTAGTGCTATTAATAATATAACGCATATGCGATTGATAAAAAATATTAGGAGGTAGTAGTTTTAAAAACTCTGTTAATTTACCTCTTACTACATGCGTTTTATTTTCTAAGCGAATTTCTAAATAATTTCCTTCAGACTTTATAAAATAGATGTCTTTTATCTGCAACTTAACACGCATAAATTTATCTTTAATAAAAATAGTATTATGCAACGCAACTCCTGATTCTGATGAAATCGTTTCTTTATGATTGTCAAAAAAATTAGCAAAAGCAATAGATATTGTAGTTAGAAGTGTGGGTTCTTGGTAGGGTTTCATTAAATACCCATTTGGCTTTGTTGCTAAGACTTCTTTTACCGTTTGTTGGTCTCCGTAAGCTGTGAGGTACACAAACGGAATGTGTAACTGGGCTCGTATTTGTTGTGCCAACCAAATGCCATTTTTTTCTCCTGCTAAATTAATGTCTAACAAAACCAAATCTACTTCTGAGTTTTGTAAATCTTTCCAAGCTGTTTCTGCTTTTGCTGCAGAACCTGCTACTTGATACTCATTATTAAGTAGCATTCTTTCTAAAGATACTCTAGAAATTGCCATATCTTCTACTACATATATTTTTAATGCATTATCCATTTAATAGCTGTTTTGTTTTGAAAATTAAGGTGTATGAAAGTCCGTTATTACTTTCTATACTCAAATTTGCATCCATTTCTTCGGCAAACATTTTAACTAATTTTATTCCTAAAGAATTTACTGTTACTTTAGAGACATCTAACGCTAAACCAATACCGTTATCTTTATAAGTAAATTTATACGAATTATTGGCTTGATTTTCTAAAGTTAAATGTATTTCTGGTTTTTTTATATTTTTAAATGCATATTTTATTGAATTTGAAAACAGTTCGTTTACAATAAGTCCTAAAGGAGTTGCATGGTCTATTGATAGGGCTATATTATTAGTTGTAACACTGTATATGACATCTTGTTTTGATGATATTTGCATCATTTTATCGCACAATGTATCCAAATATTTTTTCATTCCTATAATTGATAAATCATCATCTTGATATAACATTTCATGAATTAAAGCAATAGAGTCTATGTGTTTTTGAGAATCTTTTACCATTTTATATATCTCTGGTTGTTGATGCTTATCTGCTTGTAAATACAATAGGCTAGAAATGACTTGTAAATTATTTTTAACTCTATGATGAATTTCTTTTAACAACATTGTTTTTTGAAACAAAACCTCTTCTATTTTTTCTTTTTGATATTTAGATTTTTTTAAAAAATAAAATAAAGACAAGATTGAAATTCCTAAAAAAGCCAACCCAACATATTGAAATTTAATTTCTGATTTGTTCTGTTTTATTTCCGCATCTTTTTTTTCTGTTTGGTACTTTCCTTCTATTTCTGCAACTTCTTTGTCTTTGGCTTTTTTTAATCGTTCAATTTCATATTTATAAGCTATCTTACAGTATTCCATCGCTTTTTTATACCGTTTAAACTCTCGGTAACTTATATACATAAAGTAAGAAATATCTCGTTGCTTTACAGTATATTTTAATTTTGAAGCTAATTCTAAAGCCTCCTTATGATAATTCTCATATTCCTCAAATTTTTGAAAAGCTTCTTTTGTTTTTCCTGCATTTTTTAAAATTTTCGCAGCATTTACAGTACTAATTCCTAAGGTAAATAACACATCGCAGGTTTCATACTCTAAATGATACTTTCTTGCTATTACTAATGCTTCTGTATATCTTTTTTTTGCGTATTTTTTGGCGTTTTTTTCTTTTGAAAAATCGTAGGTAAATGCCATTTCATTTAAAATAGAAAATTGCAATTTATAATCCTCTATTTCTTTGGCTAACTGCAAGCCTTTTTTACACCATTCAAGTATTTTTGGGGCTGTTTTTGCTGTTTTTTCTTCTAACGCTATTTTCCTACTATAATATCTTCCAATTGTTTTTTTACTAATAACATGTTTATCAATAATTTTTTTAGCTTCGTGTATGTACTCTTTTCCTTTTACATACTTATTATTAAATCGATACAATTCTGCTAAAGCTATTTTTGTCTCTACAAGACCTTCATGATTTTTAAGTTCCTTAAATATTTTTTCTGCTTTTAATATTTGTAGCAATGCTTTATCTTCATTTTCATTTATTTTATAAGCTTCACCAAAATGCAAGTAATAATTGGCAATTTCTATTGTGTTGCAATTGGTACACGCTGTAAAACCTTTTTCAAAATAATAAATAGCAGCATCGTTTTTAGATTGACTAAAAAAAACGGTTGCTTTTTTTAAAGCATCTAAATTTTGAGCAGTAATTGTTAAAGGAAATAATAGTACTACTAAAAACTTTTTAACCATAATTAAGGGTAAAACAGCACTGATAAAATTGTTGTCTATATTTTACGGTTAGCAATGTGATACTTTTTTTTAAATTTAGTACAAAAAATGTGAAGTATGGGCACTTTTTTGGGAAGTATAGTTTTTTTTAAAAAAAATTATAAAAAGTATTTTACTCCGTTTTTTTAGTGTTTAAAAAATAAAGAGAAGAACTTAAAAGTTATTGATTAGTTTTGCACTATGAAGAAAACTATTTTTTTATTTTTTTATTTGGTGTCTTTTTTTTCTTGGTCTCAAGAAAAAGCACCTATTGTTAATAGCAAAATAACGTACACTTCTAGAGAAGGATATCAGATTTCCATTCCTTTTAATGCTGTATATGATGGTTTTGGACGATTATGGATTGTTGGGGAGACTACAAGTACACCAAACTATGTGCTTGGACAACAAAACAAAATTATTATTCAAAAATTTAACGGAACTTCTTTTACTAAAATAAACCTTCCTCATAAAGAAAGAGAGTATATACACGCATCATTATTTAAATGTTACAATAAAAAACTTTACTTAGTTTGTAATACAAAAAAAACTACTTATTTCTTCTCTGTTAATAGTGCTACCTCAAAATTTACAGAAATTCAAAATTTTAATCTTTTAAACACAAAGTATCAACATATAAAATTATACAATGTTAAAAAGCACTTACGTCTTTTTGTTCTTAATAAAAATCAAATTATTCATCAACAATTAGATGGAAAATCTTTTTCTGTGATTGATAGCATTCCTATTCAAAACAATGACAAGTCTTTAAATCTTAAAAAAGTGATTACCCTAACTAATGGCGCTGTTATTTTAAATACAAATAAAAAAATTATTTTATTTACCCCAGAAGGAAAATATGATAAAACTTTTTATCATAAAAACATTAACAAGTCCAATTCCTCACTCAAAACCATTGCTTTACATTATAAGATAAATCAAACAGATTATATTATTTTTAAGCATTCAAACGATATTTACACCTATCGGCCTAAAAAGAAGCAATTTACAAAAGTTAAAGACTTGCAATTCCCTATAAACCCTTCTGAAACTGTTTATCACTATCAGAAAAACAACATATTGTACGTACTAAGCAAAAGGAAAAACGTGTACAAACTTCATTTTTTAACACTATCAGAAAACTCGTTATCAGAAGTCTCTTTACTTAGAACTTACACCAAACCCATCATTACTTTTAGAGATCCTTTTAAAGAAATCTTATTTGTAAGCAATAAAAAACTGACTCATTTTTTTTTAAAAGATAATAATAACATTGCTACATTTTTATCGCAATATTACATCACCTCTGTCAAAGAATTAGACTCCATTCATTTTCTTGTAAAAACAAAAGAAAACGGATGGCATAGTATTAATACCAAGAATTTTACACAAAAACCGTTTACACTAAACAAAGAGAACCTTTTTAATTCTACCGAAAAAAAAGCAAAAAAAATTATTACAAATTACAAGCAAAACTCACTACAAATTGATAGTAATTTAAAATCTATTTTTTCAAAAAAGGTTACTTCTGATGCCATTTTAACACAATATAATGGTACTCCTCAAAAAATATTGATTGGAACAAAATATGGTAAATTCTATCAATTTGACACTAAAAACAATACCTTAAAACTGCTATTTACCAATAAACTACAGGCTTCTATTGTAGGAATTCTTGTTGATGCAAATAAGAAAATTTGGCTAAACACGTATGATGGTATTTTTTCATACAATCCTACATCTCAAAAAACGACTCATTTTACTAAAAAAGATGGAATTCTAAATTTAAAAGGCAGCTTAAACAGTTCTTTTATAAGTTCAAAGGGTTCTTTTTTTATGGGTAGTAAAAAAGGTCTTAGTTATTTTAATCCTGCTACTTTAAAAAAAAACAAGTTACAACTTACACCTTCCTTTACTGCTATCGGCTTTTTTAATGCAAAAAAAGGAATTTGGGAAGAAAAAACAACACCTAAATACTTAAATAACGTAAAAAAAATTACTCTTCCTGCCGTTTACCAAAGATATCAAGTAAAATTTGGAATACTTGATCTGGTGAATAACACAGAGTTTCATTATAAATTTAAAGTGGTAGGAAAACATAGCGAAAATCCCAATTGGACTTCTTTAGGACGTAAAAAAGACATTTCTTTTGCCAATGTAGATCCTGGTGTTTACCATTTAAAAATTGCTGCTTTTTCTAACTCAGATCAAAAAATTGGAAAAACACTTTCTTTAACCATTGTTTCTAAAACTGTTTTTTATAAAACTTGGTGGTTTATGACACTTGTAAGTATCTTGTTTATTCTGTTATTAGGTTATTTTATTTATCAATTATACAAATATCAAAAATTAGATACCAAAAGAAAAATTGCTCAAAAAGAGGCTGAAATAAAAGATAATATGATGAGAGAAATTCATCATAGAATTAAAAATAATTTACAAGTAATTTCTGGTCTATTAAACTTGCAAGCTACTAACAGTAATAATAAAAAATTGAGCTCTAAACTACAAGATAGCCAAGGAAGAATTGAAGCTATTGCAGGAATACATAATATTTTATACAGTAACAATAATACCACAGCAACCACTGTAAACGATTTTTTTAGCAATATTATTTCTTATAATAAACAACTATTTCCTTTAAAAATAAATTTTAAAACTCAAATAGACAATGCGACTTTGCAGATGGAAAAAGCAAATCCATTAGCCTTAATTTTAAATGAATTAATTAGCAACTCTTACAAACATGCATTTACTAACACTAAAAAACCAGCTATTACTATTCAATTTTACACAAAGAACACAGGGTTTACTTTTTCTTATAAAGATAACGGCTTATATGAGAGAAAAAATCAAAAAAATTCATTAGGAATGCAAATTATTTCTTTAATGAGTGAAGAATTAGATGGGGTTTTAAAAATTCATAAAACAAGTAACTTTGCTCTAACTCTTTCATTTAGAGCTCAGGTTTAAATTTTAATTTTAAAAAAAATAAAAATAAATTTTTAAATATAATTTTTCTTGTTTTTTATTTGCAATAACTTTTAGAGTTAGTACTTTTGCCCAAACCTAACAATACCATGCACGATACTAAATACGTTTTTGTAACAGGAGGCGTAACTTCATCACTAGGAAAAGGAATTATTGGAGCTTCTTTAGCTAAATTACTACAAGAACGTGGCTACTCGGTAACCATCCAGAAATTAGACCCTTATATAAATATTGACCCAGGAACTTTAAATCCGTATGAACATGGCGAGTGTTATGTAACTGATGATGGCGCTGAAACTGATTTAGATTTAGGGCATTACGAGCGTTTTTTAAACATACCTACATCACAAGCAAATAATGTAACTACAGGTAGAATTTATCAATCTGTTATTCACAAAGAACGTAGGGGAGAGTTTTTAGGGAAAACGGTGCAGGTAATTCCGCATATTACTGATGAAATTAAACATCGAATACAATTGCTTGGTAAAACGGGCGATTACGATATTGTAATCACAGAAATTGGAGGAACCGTAGGAGATATAGAGTCACTACCTTATGTAGAAGCTGTACGACAATTACGATGGGATCTAGGTGAAGAAAACACTATTATTATTCACTTAACACTAGTTCCTTATTTAGCTGCAGCAGGAGAATTAAAGACCAAACCAACTCAACATTCCGTAAAAATGCTGATGCAAAGTGGTGTAAATCCTGATATTTTAGTATGTAGAACAGAGCATCACCTTACCGAAAGCATCAAAAGAAAATTAGCTTTATTTTGCAATGTAAAACAAGAATCTATCATAGAATCTATCGATGCAGAAACTATTTACGATGTTCCTAATTTAATGTTCGATGAGAAATTAGATGTCGTTGTATTGAATAAATTAAACCTTTCTTCGGATAAAAAGCCTGGTTTAAAAAAATGGAATGAGTTCTTAACCAAACATAAAAACCCAAAATCTACTGTAGAAATTGCCTTAATTGGTAAATATGTA
>CAZZNK010000041.1:0-20942 GCA_964655585.1 uncultured Flavobacteriaceae bacterium | reverse complement strand
ACGGGTAATTAAAATTTCGCATCAAATCAAACCCAAACAAACGAGCTGTTCCTATTGCAATATCAGAATATCCAGAAAAATCTCCATAAATCTGAAAGGCAAAGAAAATTGCTCCTAACACCAAGGTCAACCCAGATTGATCTTGATAGGTTGCAAAAATATCATTGACATACACTGCACAATTATCTGCTATCACTACTTTTTTAAACAATCCCCATAAGATGAGCCTCATCCCAGATACGGCTATAGTATAATCAAATTTTCTTGACTTGTAAAATTGAGGCAATAAGTTTGTCGCTCTTTCTATTGGGCCTGCTACTAATTGAGGGAAAAAAGACACAAAACTTGCAAAGGCAATAAAATCTTTGGTGGGTGCTAATTTTTTTCGATAAACATCTATCGTGTAACTTAATGTTTGAAAGGTGTAAAATGAAATCCCTACAGGTAGAATGATGTTTAGCGAGCTTTTGTGTATCGTTATTCCGAAGCTTGCCCAAGCGTCAATCCAATTCTCAATAAAAAAATTATAGTATTTAAAGAAACCCAATAAACCAAGGTTAAATAACAAACTAGCCCAAAGGAAGTACTTCCTTTTTTGTGTTTGTGTTGTTTTTTGTAGTTGTAAGCCAATGGTATAATCTACCAAGGTACTTAAGAAAATTAATGATAAAAAACGCCAATCCCACCAGCCGTAAAACGCATAACTTGCTAGTAGAATTAAAATATTTTGTAATTTTAATTTTTTAAATACAAACCAATAGAGTATAAAGATTGTTGGTAAGAATAATAGAAATTCAAAAGAATTAAATAGCACTTTAGTTAATTTTGGATAAGAAACAAAAATACATTTTTTTAATCTTGTTCTGTTTTTATTTCCTGCAAAGATTTATCCGTAGTAATCAATTTGTTAATTATTTTTTTTCGTAAAGTGGAAATTTCTTTTTCAAAATATTTAGACCATTGGGTGGTGGTTAGCAAATGCTTTATTTGTTTTTTTCTTTTTAGAACATCCGTTAAGGAAAACAAGAAAAAATCATTTTCGTTTTGATTTTTTATATGATGAATTTCTATATGATTACTTATAAAATCGACAGAAATATAGAAGATTTTTTCAATATTGTTTAGCGGATAAAAACCTGTCCATTTTGCAAAAGCAATTACAGTTTGTTGATTTTTGTAATTATTATTATTATTATTATTATTATTATTAGCAATTAGTTTCCATCTGCAATTGGCAACCCTTCCCCAATGATTTGATTTTCTATATACACCTTTGTCAGTATAAAAATAAAGACTCCCTTTTTTACTTTTATAATGCGCTTTATTTTGAGTAAAAAAATCTATATCAGACAAAGAAAACTCGCAATAGGTGTGTTTAAAGAAGTTGTATTTATTATAGATTTTCAAAATGTTTTTTTAATTTATAAGATTGCTTCTTCCTGCGTCATCGCAATGAGGTGTTTTGCAAAAATAAAAAACACAATCAAATTAATGATTGCGTTTTTTATAAATATATTTCTAAGAAATTTATTTCACTTCTTCGAAATCTACATCCTCTACATTATCTCCATTGGCATCTGCAGCCTCTGGTTGACCTTCTTGAGTTTCTGCACCTGCTGCACCTTGTTCTGCGGCATACATTTCTTCAGAAGCAGCTTTCCAAGCTTCATTAATGGTTTCCATTGCAGCGTCAATTTCTGCGATATCTTTAGATTCGTGTGCTTTTTTCAACGTTTCTAAAGCAGCTTCAATCGGTGTTTTTTTATCGTCAGATAATTTTTCTCCGAATTCTTTTAATTGCTTTTCTGTTTGAAAAATCATTGAATCTGCACCGTTAATTTTATCGGCAGTTTCTTTAGCTGTTTTATCAGCGTCTGCATTTGCTTCTGCTTCTTCTCTCATTTTTTTGATATCATCATCAGATAATCCTGAAGAGGCTTCAATTCTAATTTCGTGAGATTTGTTTGTTCCTTTATCTAAAGCAGATACTTTTATAATTCCGTTGGCATCAATATCAAATGTTACTTCAATTTGAGGGATTCCTCTTCCTGCTGGTGGAATACCGTCTAAGTGAAAACGTCCGATCGTGTTGTTATCTGCCGCCATCGCTCTTTCCCCTTGTAAAACATGAATTTCTACTGAAGGCTGATTCTCTACTGCTGTAGAAAATACTTGTGATTTTTTTGTAGGAATCGTAGTATTAGCATCAATTAATTTGGTAAATACATTCCCCATAGTTTCGATACCTAAAGATAAAGGTGTAACATCTAATAACAATACATCTTTTACATCTCCAGATAAAACTCCTCCTTGAATTGCTGCTCCTAAAGCTACAACTTCATCAGGATTTACACCTTTACTTGGGTCTTTTTTAAAGAATTTTTTTACAGCTTCTTGTACTGCTGGGATACGAGTTGATCCACCAACTAATACAATTTCATCAATATCTGAAATTGATAAATCTGCATTTTTTAGAGCAGTAGCACAAGGCTCTATTGTTCTTTTAATCAAGTCATCAATTAATTGCTCAAATATTCCTCTACTTAATGTTCTAACCAAGTGTTTTGGTCCGCTTGCAGTAGCTGTAATATAAGGTAAGTTAATTTCTGTTGATGTTGTGCTAGATAATTCAATCTTTGCTTTTTCTGCAGCTTCTTTTAAACGCTGTAATGCTATAGGATCTTTACGAAGATCTATTTTTTCATCAGTATTAAACTCATCAGCCAACCAGTTGATAATTTTTTCATCAACATCATCACCACCTAAATGCGTGTCTCCATCCGTAGCTAATACTTCAAAAACACCATCTCCTAATTCTAAGACAGAAACATCATGTGTTCCTCCACCAAAATCAAAAACAACTATTTTTTGATCTTCATTTTTCTTATCTAATCCGTATGCTAATGCAGCAGCAGTTGGTTCGTTTATAATTCTTCGGATTTTTAATCCTGCAATTTCACCTGCTTCTTTGGTTGCTTGTCTTTGTGCATCGTTAAAATATGCTGGTACAGTAACAACTGCTTCGGTAACGTCTGTACCTAAATAATCTTCAGCAGTTTTTTTCATTTTTTGCAATACCATTGCAGAAATTTCTTGAGGTGTGTATAAACGACCGTCAATATCTACTCTTGGCGTGTCATTGTCTCCTTTTACTACTTTATAAGGAACTCTTTTTATCTCTTTTGATGATTCAGAGAATTTGTTTCCCATAAAACGTTTGATAGAATAAACAGTTTTTGTTGGGTTGGTAACTGCTTGCCTTTTTGCAGGGTCACCAATTTTACGTTCTCCTCCTTCTACAAATGCCACCACAGATGGTGTTGTTCTTTTTCCTTCTGAGTTAGGAATTACAACAGGCTCATTACCTTCCATTACGGAAACACAAGAGTTGGTTGTTCCTAAATCAATACCTATAATTTTACTCATAATATATGTTGTTTTTAGTTTTTATTTCAATTTTTAATTACTGATGTTGTAATAGGCAAGATGTGTGCCACTCCAATATCACTTATAAAATGTCAGATTTCAATATGAAATTAATCGATTTTGTGACATATTGGCATAATTAGGGTCTTATAAATTAGAGAAGTAGGGAATTTGATTATCAATAAATATTTTATATCTTTGGGAAGTTGATAAATATTAAAGTATCATTTTAAAATTTTAAATAAAAAATCATGAGTAAATTTGACGAAAAAGTAGCATTGTACAAAAAATTTATGGACGATAGAGATTTTCGTTCTAATACAGATTTATTAGCAGCTGTAACAAAAGGGTTAGGACCATCAATTTATAAAGCTGATGCAGAAACTGTTTCTGGATCTGATCCAAAAGAATTAGAAACTGTTAAGAGAAATTTCTTAATAAAAAAACTAGGTCTTGCAGATAGTGCTGATTTAGATGCAGGTATAGCAGAGGTTATGGATAGAATTGGTAAATCGGAAAGAAATAAATACAGAGCAGTTGTTTATTACATGTTGATGAAAAAATTTGACAAAGAAGACGTTTATGGATTCTAAGACAAATTCTTTATAGAATAAAAAAGTCAACTTAATAAGTTGGCTTTTTTATTCGCTTAATTGTCCCTTCTTAAAATAGCGTTAAAAAGGTTGTGATAAAAAATCATCCAAAAAGACATCTATTAAATCTGCAACTACAAATGTTTTATTTCTATAGGGTAAGGTAATTTCTACTACAAAAGCATAACGTAAATATAGTGATTAATCAAAGAGCATGGTTCTTTAGCTATGGGATTCAAATGCCATCAAATATGCCAAAAATACCTGAACAACGTTTGTTTGAATTAGAACAAGATGAGCAAAATAGATTGTAGTTTTGTGTGTAATTCGTTATTTGTCAGGTATTTGCATGTATTTATGGTGTAAATCCTCCAAAAATGTCACGATTAAAACAATTAAAAATATATAAAAAACATCTAAAAGATAGATATAATTCGTTAATAGAAACATCTAACAATTATAAATTTGTAGATGAATCTAAAAGTGATGTTGCCGCATTTAAAGCACTCAAAGTTTTAGAAAAACTAAATAAAGTAAACTATTTAGATAGAGAAATTGTCAATACTTTTGCGTAGTTTTTTAAAATAATCAAAAACGTTTAATAAACGAGAGCCATACCAAGAGAAAAACTCTCCATCAACTAAAAGTATTTTAGTATTGGGGAGCTTTTTCTTTAATAAAAGAAGGTGTTTTTCGTGAAAAGGATAGGGTTCGCTCGATAAAAATACCAAATCAGAATTCTTATCGGCTAGTTTCTCGATGTCAATTTCTGGATAACGCTCTAAGTGCTGATATGCATTTTCAAACTTATTAATCGATAGTAAATGATTGATAAATGTATTGTTTGCGGCAACCATCCAAGGAGATTTCCATATAAAGTAAGTTACTTTTAAAGTAGGTTTGTTTTTTATAAAATGGTCAAAATTTATTTTATCAGTTTTTATCTTTTTGATGATTTTGTTCGCTTTTTCTTCACAAGAAAATAAATTCCCATACTCTTTAATTAAATCTAGAGAATCTTGTAATGTATAAATTTCAGAAACATGTGTTTTAGATACTTTTAGGCAGGCTGTTACAATTTCTTTGCTGTTTTCTTCTTTATTGCAAAGAATAATAGTGGGGTTTAGTGCTTTAATTTTATCAATATTGATGTTTTTTGTACCACCAACAGTAGTTTTCTTTTTTCGCAGACCTTTCGGATGAATGCAGAACTTGGTAATGCCAATAAGGTGTTTTTCTAAGCCTAAATCAATTAACAATTCTGTTTGACTGGGGACTAAAGAAACAATCCGAAAATTTCTTTTCATTTTATTAAAATTGCTGCCATTTGTTTTTGAAGCTCTAATGCTTTCTTAGCTGCTGATTCTACATAATCATCGCCATTAGAAGCATAAATAATTCCACGAGAAGAATTGATTAATAAGCCAACATTTTTATTCATTCCGTATTTACAAACGTCTTTTAAATTACCTCCTTGTGCGCCAACACCAGGAACCAATAAAAAAGAATCAGGAATAAGTTGCCTAATTTCAGCAAGATATTCTGCTTTGGTAGCACCGACAACATACATCAAGTTTTGAGCGTTTTTCCAAGTTGTAGAGGTTTCAATAACTTGTTTATAGACTTCTTTTCCGTTGATGGTTTGTGTTTGAAAATCGAAAGCGCCCTTGTTAGAAGTTAAGGCTAATAAAATAGTATGCTTGTCTTTAAAAGCTAAAAAAGGTTCCACTGAATCTTTTCCCATATAAGGAGCAACAGTAACCGAGTCAAACCCTAAGTCATCAAAAAAAGCTTTGGCATACATGGTAGAAGTGTTGCCAATATCACCACGTTTTGCATCAGCAATTGTAAAAATTTCTGGATACTTTTTATTGATGTATTTAATTGTTTTTCCAAGTGCTTTCCAGCCTTTTATTCCATAAGCTTCATAAAAAGCTGTATTTGGTTTATAAGCAACACACAGATGGTGAGTTGCGTCAATAATGGCTTTGTTAAATGCAAAAATGGGATCTTTCTCTTCTAATAAATGAGTTGGTATTTTATCTAAATCGACATCTAAACCAATACATAAAAAAGATTTTTTTTGTTTTATTTGTGCTACAAGTTGTTGTGTTGTCATTTTTTGTATTAAATCTTAGGCAAATATATAGAAATCTGTTAGTTTTTTTATATTTGTTCGACAGACTATAAAAATATTTTTCATGATGATAAAAAAAATAATATTCTTATCCGTACTATTTATCAGTTGTACGTTAAAAACACCAACACAGTTTTCTGAAAAAGCATTGAAAGATACCTTGTACTCTTTAAATGGTGAAAAAAGTACGTTTAAAGAAATTATCAATCAATATAAAGGTAAAAAAGTACTGATTGATGTTTGGGCTTCTTGGTGTGGAGACTGCATTGGTGGCTTACCAAAAGTAAAAGCACTTCAAAAAGAATTTCCAGAAGTAGTATTTTTATTTCTTTCTGTTGATAAAGATAAAAATCGCTGGAAAAATGGTGTAAAAATATATACAATAGAAGGCGATCATTATAATTTACCAAAAGGAATGAAGGATGGTGATTTTGTAGATTTTTTAAACCTTAATTGGATTCCACGTTATTTGGTTGTTGATAAACAAGGAAGCATTGAGCTGTTTAATGCCAAGAAATCATCCGATAAAAAGATAGTAGAAGCCTTAAAAAAATAACGTATTTTTGTAATAGTTAAAAGAGTTTGTTATTGAGAACAAAGTAAAACAATCTCTCTTTTCAAGATAAAAATATCATAAAATGAGAAAAAAAATAGTAGCAGGAAACTGGAAATTGAACAACAATCAGAAAGAAACTAAAAAACTGATTAAAGGAATTAAAAAAGCTATAAAAAAAATGGCTTTAAAAAACACAAAAGTTATTGTTGCACCTACGTTTGTAAATTTAGCGAAAGCAGTAAAAATCGCAAAAAAATCAAAAATAAAAGTAGTATCGCAAAATATGCATCAAGCTAAAAATGGTGCATTTACGGGTGAGGTTTCTGCGGATATGCTAAAAAGCATCAAGATAAATACCGTTATTTTAGGACACTCTGAAAGACGCTCAATTTTTGGAGAAACGGAAGCTATTTTAAAAGAAAAAGTAACAACTGCTATCGAAAATAAAATGAAAATTATTTTTTGTTTCGGAGAGTTCTTAGAAGATAGAAAGTCTAGCAATCACTTTAATGTAGTAGAAAATCAACTTAAAAACAGCATATTTCATTTAGAAGCAAACGATTGGGAAAAAGTTATTTTGGCTTACGAACCAGTTTGGGCAATTGGTACAGGCGAAACTGCAAGTCCAGATCAAGCGCAAGAAATGCATGCTTTTATCAGAAATTTATTAAATGATAAGTATGGAAATGAAGTTGCTCAAAACACCTCGATTTTATATGGCGGAAGTGTAAAGCCAAGTAATGCCAAAGAAATTTTTTCAAAACCAGATGTTGACGGAGGTTTAATTGGAGGTGCAGCATTAAATGTAGCAGATTTTACAGCAATTATAAAGGCAATTTAATTTATTATTTATAGAAAGACAGTTTTTTATCATATGGACAATATTTACATAGAATATACTTTTATAGTATCACCAAAAGAACCTGCAACAGAAATCTTAATTGCCGAACTTGGTAGTGTAAGCTTCGAAAGTTTTGTAGAAACAGAAAATGGTGTAACCGCATATATTCAAAAAACCGATTGGAATTTATCAATTCTTGAGGGTATTTTTATACTAACTTCGGATGAATTTCAGATTGAATATCAACAAAAAGAAGTTGCACAAACTAATTGGAATGCTGAGTGGGAAAAGAACTTTAATTCCATTCAGGTTGATGATTTGGTGAGTATCAGAGCACCATTTCACCAAAACCCAAATTTAAAATACGATATTGTTATCGAACCAAAAATGAGTTTCGGTACAGGACATCATGAAACTACACATATGATGGTGCAGCACTTATTACAGTTAAAACTAACTGATAAAAAAGTGTTAGATATGGGTTGTGGTACGGGTATTTTGGCAATTTTTGCTGAGATGAAAGGCGCAAAACCAATCGATGCTATTGATATTGATAACTGGTGTTATTTAAATTCGGTTGAAAATACAGAAAGAAATAAGTGTAAAAACATTACTGTTTATGAAGGCGATGCATCACTTTTAATCAATAAAAAGTACGATGTAATTATTGCCAATATCAATAGAAATATTTTATTGATGGATATGAAAACCTATACTAGTTGTTTAAATAAAAAGGGTGTTTTATTGTTAAGTGGGTTTTATCAAGAAGATATTCCTATTATTGATGCAGAAGTTTCTATATACAATTTACAATTAGAAACCGTTATTGAAAGAAATAATTGGGTAGCATTAAAATATATTGAGAAATAATATTTATTTCATAAATTTGCAATCATAAAATGAGTACTAAAGAAAAAATACAAGAAGAGGTTGATGTTCTTGAACAAGAAGTTAACCAGTACGAAATAGTATTACATAATGATGATGTAAATACATTTGATTTTGTAATTGACTCTTTGATAGATATTTGTGAGCATACTTTAGAACAAGCTGAACAATGTACTATTTTAGTGCATTACAAAGGGAAATGCACCGTAAAAACAGGTGCTTTAAAAGATTTAAAATCACGTTGTTCTAAATTATTGAGTTTAGGTTTATCAGCAGAATTAGTTTAAAAAATGGAAAATATTTTAAAATATTACGAGTTTTCAGATTTCTTTAAAGATGCGTCTGGTACGTTTTCTGAAAAATTAATCTGTTTTAGTGAGATAAATTCAAAACATTTTTTAATCTTTGCAAAAGATAATGAAACGTATAATTTATATGTTTCAAAATATAGGTCTAAAAAAGACATAGGCCAATTTCCTCCAGAAATTATTGAAACATTAGTACAGAATTATGACAAGTCGATACCAGAACATCGTGTTGCTATAAAGAGATACTTAGTGTAATTTTAAAAACAATTTCCCCATTTTTAAAATAATTGTGACCTACCTAAAAAAGTTGTGTCATATAAAGAGAAGTAATGAAAATAAAAAATTATCATAAAGTAATTCGAGGGGTTTTGGTTATTGCTATTTTAATGATAACTATTGGGAGTTATGCGCAAGCAGTTCCTCCACCAGTTCCACCACCACCACCACCGGGTTTACCAATAGACGGAGGTGTAGGTTTTCTAATTTTAGGAGCAATAATTTATGGTGTTAAAAATATAAACGATAGTAGTAGTTAGTTTTATACTAAGTTTGGTTAGACGAAAAGGCTTTAAACATTATGTTTAAAGCCTTTTTACTTTTATTAAAAAATAGGAATGATACAGTCTGTACTTTTGTTTTTAAGCATACCTTTAAAGTTTTCTAACATAGAATTTGCTATTTCAGAATTTTCTTTATGGCAGGTTAAACATGCTCCTACTCGTAATATTGTACGCTGTTCTTTAACCGTAAAAGGTCTTGCATTTTTACGAGTTGATTTTGCAAAAGAGTATTTTTTTAAAAAAGGAATCCAAGCATCTTTTGGTAAACCGTCTTTTTCTAATGTGTATTTTGGTGTAAATTTCCATCTACCTTTTTTAAAGGATAATTTTCCTCTTCCGTACCCCAATGCAACAGGATTATTGTGACAATCTATACAATTTTTCCCTTTTTTAGAAATTGTATGCGCAGAAATAGGAGCAAATAATCGATGAAAATCAGTTTTTTTAGTATCTTTTTGCAGATGCATAATCATACCAGGAGCAAAAGTTTTAATTTCTTTTTCACCCTTTTTTTGATAAACACCAAGTGTGGGATATGCTGCTAAATAATCACTTGCTTTCTCTACCCAAGTCCCTATGTTCCACTCTTTATCTAGTAAATCGAACCCGTCTTCATTTTTATCAAATGATGTGTGACAAGAAATACATTGTGGAGCCCATTTGGTATGACAGGTACTGCAATTTATATTTTGATGAACCTCTTTGGTACAATTATCTGCGGGTTTAGAAAGTAATAATTGCTGATTGGTGTTTTTGGTAATTAAATAATTAGTCTCATTTTTATGGATAACATTCAATAATATTTTGTCTGATTTTTTTGCATATACAAAGAGATATGAAGTATCAATTTTTTTTAATTTGATGATTCTTTGTTCATCTAAAGCCAATTCAGAAAACGAAACTGCGTTTGCATCCGAAGAAAAATGACAATCATTGCAATTAGTATTTACGGCTTCTTCTTGATGCGCATAGGTTTGTCCATCGCCCATAACATCATTACTATCATGGCAATCAATACAACTCAATCCTTTTGTATGATGTATGTCTGCGGGTTGTTTTTCAAAGACACGTTTGTCTTCTAAAACCCTGTAATTTGGGTTGTTGTAAAGAGTGTCTTTGAAAATAGTTTCGTGCCAGCCTTCATAATTTGTAGCAATTCTACCCGATCTACTATGACATCCGAAGCAATGATTATCTGTAATTTTTAGGGATAATGAAGGATGAATTTTTGGCAATTTCAATTTATTTGATGCAATATATTTTTGATGTTCATTTTTTCCATCATCAGAATAATTTAGATGACAAGCGGTACAACCACCACCTCTGGTTTTTTGGGTGATAGGATTTGGGTGATGTTTTTCATTACCAATATGGCAAGAAGCACATTTGTTACGCAAATGGCTTTCGGCTAAAGTTTTATTCTGTAAATGATGAATATTAAAAAGACTATCTAAATTATCATTTTCATTAAATAGATATTTATCTACACTGATAATGCCACTCATCGTGTTCATCAATGATTTTTTTACACGGATATCGATACCAACATGACATTTTGCACAGGTTTTAGATACATTTGATAAATTACCAGGTACGGTAACCATATTTTTATGCGCTTTTTCTTTTTTGAGAGAAATATTATTTCCTAAATGGCAAGAAATACAAGTAATTTTAGAAGGAGAATGTGCGTCAGAAAACCCTGTCATAGGAGTGTGGCAAGAAATACAAGAGGAGTTTTTTTGAATTAATGGGCTATATTCTGAATGTGTAATATTGTCAATAAAAAAAAGACGAATAACAAAATAGAGCACAAGTATTGTTATAGAAAGTATTGCTATTTTAAAGATATTACTCTTAGTCATATTACAAATTTACATAAAAAAAACCACCAAAAAGGTGGTTTTTAATTTATTGTTTATAGGTATTTTAACAACCTTCTTCTCCGCCATCAACAGCGTGTACGTTTTTGCCTTCAAGAGACATCCCTTTAGATTTCCATTCTTTTATTCCGTTGTCTAAATTATATACTTTGTATCCCATTTTTTCTAAAACTTTTAGAGCTCTACCACTTCTTCCTCCGCTTCTGCAGTAAATTAAAACAGGCGTATTTTTGTCTAATTTAGCAAATTCTGTTTTGAAATTATCATTTTTGTAATCAATCATAACGGCATTAGGTAGGTGGTAAGCATTGTATTCTTTTGGCGTTCTGATATCAACTAATTTACCAATGTTTCCTAAGATAGCATTGTTAAAATTAACAACATCTAAATGACGAATATCTCCTTTTACCTCTAGAGTTTTTAATTCTTTGTTTGCTGCTTTCCAAGACTTTATACCTTTATCTAGGTTATACACCTCTGTAAAACCTAAGGCACTCATTGCAAACATTGCTCTTGTAGCTCTATTACCAGAACGACAGTAGATTGCGATAGGCTTATTATTTGTAATGTTTTTAAGAGCGTTTTTAGCAAAGTGACGGTTTTTCCAATCTATATTAATAGCTCCTTCAATATGTCCTTCTGCAAATTCTTTAGGAGTTCTAACATCTACTAAAGTAACTTTACTGTCTTTTACTAATTTTTCAAATTCAGCAACATTTACTTGATGAGACTTGCCAATAGTAGCATTTCCTTTTAGTTTTTCTGCTGCTAATGTTTCTTGTATTTTTTTATTTGCATCATTATCAGTAGTAACAACTTCTTGTTTTTCTTTATTCCAAGCTTTATAACCTCCATCTAAATCATATACTTTTTTAAACCCTAAAGATTGCATAATTAATGCTGCTTTACCGCTTCTATTTGCAGAGCGACAATAAATTAATACAGGTTTTTCTTTGTCAATTGCATTGATATGATCAGGAAATGTTCTTTTTTTAAAGTTGATATTTATAGCACCTTTTATATGATTTTCTGTAAATTCTTCAAAGGTTCTTACGTCTACTAAAGTTGCTTCTTTAGCCTCTATTTTATTTTTAAAATCTGTTACAGATACTTTTATTATCTCACCTAAATTAGTTGGTTTTATTGCTTGTACAATTACTTTAGGTTTTTTTGCTAATTCTCTTTCTCTAATTTGATCTGCATTTTTGCAAGAATAAGTAGTAGCAATAAGTAATATTAATAAAGTGATGTATTTTAATTTTTTCATTGTTTTTGTTTAATTATGATTTAACGGAACAAAAGTAGAAGACTATTACATCTTTATTTGTAACATGAGTTACATTATGGTATATAGTTTTTTTTGAACTTTGCTGCACTTAATAAAAAACAAAATAATGAAAATAATTAATACAAGTATCTTAGGATTATTCTTAATGTTTAGTAGTTTGCTAAATGCACAAGAATCAAAAAAAACAACACCTTTTAAGTCTACCTTAAAAATTGAAGGTAGAATTATGTACGATTTTAATTTTTTATCCGCAGGAAATTATAACTTTTCTGGAAATGAGTTTAGAAGAGTTCGTTTAGCTGCAAAAGGTAAAATTGCCAAAAATGTTAGTTATAAAGCAGAATTTGATTTTGCAGGAGGTAAGGTAAATTTTAGAGATGTATATATTAAATATAACTTTAAAGGTAATAATGGTAACCTTATTTTAGGGAGTTTTACAGAGCCAAGTAGTTTAGATAATATGACAAGTAGTAAGTACATTACTTTCTTTGAAAGATCTATGATGTCTAACACTCAACCATTTAAATACAATGCAGGTATTATGTATGATAACCAAAAATTATTTGATGGTAAAATGGGTTTACAGTTAGCATATACATTTAATGGCGATAAAGCAAAAGCTTTTAAAGATACATCTGTAGATGGCGGAGCAAATTTTATTGCTCGTGTAACAACGGCTGTTTTAAAAGATAAAGAAACAAATAGAGTAGTGCATTTAGGGATGAATTATGAGTATAGAAATAATGATTCTGGAAGCTACAAATATAAGTTTAGAACAGAAAACCATATGGGAGATAAAACAACGGTAGATGTTGGAGGTGTGTTTAAAAACACAAGCGATATCGGTTTTGAATTGGCAACAACATTCAACGCTCTGTCTATTCAAGGAGAATATGAAATGGGGTCTATTACAAATGATATTGATACCTATAAATCAAACGGATATTATGGATTTGTAAGTTACTTTTTAACAGGTGAACATAGACCTTATAAAAACAGTTCTTTTGGTAGAGTAAAACCTAAAAAAGATATTGATAATGGAGGTTTTGGAGCGATAGAATTAGTTGCTCGTTATTCAGTAATAGATTTCTCTAGCTACCCAGGAGTAACTACAAATAATAAAATAGCAAATTTAACATTAGGTTTTAACTGGTATTTAAATAGTAAAATGAGAATAATGTACAATTATACTAACGGAGACTATAATGATATCGCAACCTATGGTACCGATAATCTAAAAGGTCACTTAATTCGTTTTCAAGTAGATTTTTAGAAAATTTTTTTAAAAACAACTAACATAAATAACTTGCTAGTTGTTTTTTTATAAGTTTAAAAAAAGAATAAATCAAACTAAAAAATTATGACTAAATTTTCATTAAATAAATTATTTAAAAACCAATGGTCTTATGTATATGCAGGTGTTTTATTTGCAGTTGCACAAGTAATTTATATGCTAGCCATTTGGTTTTATAAATCAGGAGAAGGGAAAGAACCTAATTTAATGCACATTAGTGTAACCACGGATTTAGGTAGAATGTTTAGAGGGTTAGAGGTATTTGTAAATAATATCTTCGGATTTTACTCAGAACTCTACGGAAACTACGGAATTGATACTGCAGGAAATATTATTCCAGAAGGAGGTGTTTTTACACCAGGTATAGGTTGGCCAATTGTAGGAATGATTCTAGGAGGATGGATTGTTACCAAAATGGAAAAAGAAAGTAGAACTTGGGTGTACTATTCTAAAAAAGCTTTAATCGTCTCTTTTGTAGGTGGTGCATTTTTTAGCTACGGTACACGTTTGGCAGGTGGTTGTACACTAACGCACTTAATGGGAGGAATTCCGTTTATGGGAATTCGTTCTTTTGGTTCCGTGATTTTTATGGCAATGGGAGGTGCTTTAGGGTTCCTTTTTATGGAAAAAATGGGATTAGCAAACTACTTTAAACATCAAGAAACAAGAGCTTATGTAGAAAATGCTGATGCTGGTGAACAAGCAACATTAAAAGAAGGGTATAATTGGAAAAAAAATCCTATATTTTGGATTGCGCTTTCGTTTACTGTTTTATTTTTAGCAGCTGCTCTATATGGTGCATTTTCTGGAACAGAAAGTATGCAACATTTACAGAACGGAAAATTACTTGCTTTTGGAAAATCTGTTGCAGATAAAAATTTACTTTTTGTAATTCTTACCTTATTAGCAGGTACCGTTGCTGGTATTGCTTTATCTAAATCTGGTTACGGAACAGAATGTGCTTTAGTAGCGCTAGAAACTTCTGGAGACATGACCAAAAATGATGAAAAGTATGCTAAAATGGGCGTTCCAAAAATTACAAGAACCTTAATGCGTAGTAACTCACCAATAATAGGAGTAGCAACTACTTGGATTTTAATGCTTGGGTTTGTACTAATTGCGTGGACATTCTTTGGTGTTTCGCCAGCACTAGGAACAGGTTTAAAAGCAGGTTTAACTGCTGGTAATTTTGTGGGTGGTCTTTTCTTAGGCTTTGGAGCCGTAACCTTAATCGGTTGTGAAATTAGATCATATATGCGTATCGGTATGGGGTATGTGAATACCTTAGTAGGTTTTATGGGATTTGCTATCGGATATTTACCATACACCTTATTTTCGGGAGCACACAAAGATTTTTTAAATGCAACGGTATTATTCGGTACACATAAAGACGGTTCTCCAGGATTGATATCAACCAAAAGAGAAATATATTCATTAATTACTGATGATCCAACAATGCAAAAAGTAGTTATGTTTGTTTGGATGATTCTTTTAATTTTGTTCGTTCGATTTTTAATTAAAAAAGGAGCAAAAAACATCGGATTAAAACCAGTACAATTAATGCATTTAAATACGGAAGACATACAAGGAGCAATTGATGCAGAACAAAAAGATGGTAAAATAGGAGAGGTAGATGCTCCGATGCCAGTTCCTGTTGCGTCATATGCAAAGAAATAGAAGATAGATTTTAGTTAGTAATAAGTGAGCCTATCATTAAAATAAAACATAATTTTAGGCTTACTTTTTTAAATTTTAAAAACCAAAAACATGGATTATATTCTACCATTAATTATCGGATTTTTAGCAGCATTTGTTGGTCTTTTAGCACCATCAATGTTAAATATGACAGCCGCAAGAACAAGTATAGAAAAAGGGAAAGCAGCAGGAATACAATTTGCAGCAGGAGCAGCGTCAATGGTAATTGTACAAGCATTTGTAGCAGTTTACTTTGCAAATAAAATTACACCAGAAATTATTACAAAATTAAAAACAGCAGCTGTTTTTGTTTTGTTAGGTTTGTCTATTTTCTTTTTTATGCAAGCACGTAAAAAATTTAAGGCAGCAGGAAAAGACAAAAAAGGAAGTAGTTATATTACTGGTTTAGGAATGTCTTCTTTAAATATGTTAGCCGTTCCTTTTTATTTAGCAATGGCAAAAGTTGGTGAAGGTTATGGTATGAAATTAGAAATTCCTTACTCATTAGTTTATGTAGTGGGGGCTGTTTTAGGAGCATTTTCTTTATTTTCGATTTATGCAACTTATGCAGAGAAAATTGCAGAAAAAGCACAATTTATTGCTAAAAATATCAATTATATTTTAAGTGTATTGTTTATTGTATTAGCAATTTCTACAGCCATACAAGTATTTATGTAGGTTTTAAAGGTGAGCTTTATTTTTATTCTCATCAATAACTTCTTAAAATAAAAAAAATGGTATTACTATTTGTAGTATCATTTTTTTACCTACATTTGTTAACCGTATGGTTAAACTAATTAGTTAATTTAAGATTAAGGAAATAAGAGCTTGCTCAAAAATAATGGCAAAAACAAAAGATAACTCTAGAGAAAAAGAAATACTTAATGCTGCGAAAGATGTGTTTCAAATAAAAGGAATGGATGGGGCTAGGATGCAAGAAATTGCAGACAAAGCAGGTATTAATAAAGCGATGTTGCACTATTATTATAGGAGTAAACAATTATTATTTGAAGCTGTTTTTAAAAATGCATTTGCTTTATTAGCGCCACAATTGAATGCCGTTTTAAATGATGATTCTTCTATTGAAGAGAAAATCAGAAATTTTACAAAGAATTATATCTCTTTTATAAGTAAACATTCGTATTTGCCTTCTTTTATCATTCAAGAGTTAAATAGAAATCCAGATTTTATCCTAAAAATGAAAGATAAACAAGGTTTTCCAAACCTTGATAAATTTAAAGGGCAAGTGGCCAAAGAAATAGAGAAGGGTATTTTAAAACCTATAAAAGGAGAGCAATTATTTATAAATATTTTGGCATTGAGTATTTTTCCATTTGTAGCTTCTCCGTTAGTAAAAGCCTTTACTGATACTAATAATGCTGAGTTTAAACAATTAATGGACGACAGGAAAATTGAAGTTGCAGATTTTATTATCAATTCTATAAAAGCATAATTATGAAAAGAATAATTACATATCTTTTTTTACTTTTTACTTTTAGTGTGTTTTCGCAAAAACAAATCACATTAGAGGAGTGTTATCAATTAGTTGTAAAGAATTACCCTTTAGCAAAACAAAAAGTAATTTTTGAAAAACAAAACTCTTTAGATGTAGCAATTATTAATACAGAGAAGTTGCCAAAAATTAACTTGTCTGCACAAGCAACGTATCAATCAGATGTTATTGGTTTGCCAATTGCAAGTATAATACCTCCAAATAAAGACCAATATAGAACAACAATTTCTGCAACCCAACTAATTTATGCAGGAGGGGTTCTTAAAGCGAGAAAGGAAGTAAAAAACGCATCGTTTAAAACACGAAAAAAAGAGATAGAAGTTAGTTTGTATCAACTAAAAGCGCGAGTAAATCAATTGTATTTTTCAATTATTTTAGCACAAGAAAATCGCAATTTATTAAGCAGTAAACAAAAGCAATTAGAATCAAAATTAAAAGAAGTAAAATCGGGCATAAAAAACGGTATGGTTTTGCCAATTTCAGATAAAGTAATTGAAGTTCAGTTGCTTAAAATAGCTCAACAATTTGTAGAAATTGATAAGAAAAAAGATGTTTTAATTGCCAATTTATCAGCTTTAATAGGGGAAAAAATAATAGCTTCACTCAATTTTAAAATTCCACCTATTACAACAATTTTTTCTTCGGATTTAAAACGACCTGAGTTAGGATTGTTTCAACTTAAAAAAGATGAAATTGAAGCGTCAAAAAATGTGCTGTCTAAAAAAAATGCGCCTAAAGTTATCGGTTTTGTAAATGGTGGTTACGGAAACCCTGGCTTAAATATGTTAGATAATTCTTTTCAGCCTTTTTATACGGTTGGTGTAAAATTGAATTGGAATGTGTTTGATTGGAATGCGACTAAAAAGCAACAAGAAGCAATGATCATTAATAATGAGATTATAGACAATCAAACAGAGGTATTTAAATTAAATACGGGGATAGCCTTAAAAACATTAGAAATTGAAATTGAAAAAATGGAGGCTTTTATAAAAACTGATAAAAAAATGATTTTATTACGAGAAGATGTTTTAAAATCAGCGGCATCTCAATTAAAAAATGGGGTAATTACAGCAACGGCATATTTGACAGAAGTTAGTAATCTATATGAAGATAAAAGTAGGTTGGTAACACATTATATTCAGTTAACATTAGCAAAGGCAAATTATAATAATACACAAGGTAAATAAATTAAAATGAAAAATAGGTATAAATTAATAGTAGGTTTTGTGCTGTTGGCAATCAGTTTTACCTCTTGTAAAAAAGAAAATAACAGAGCAGATGGTTATGGGAATTTTGAAGCAATAGAAGTTATTATTTCTTCGGAAAGTAATGGGAAGTTGTTGAGTTTTAAAGTAAATGAAGGTCAGAAACTACAAAAAAACGACTTTTTAGGCTTTATTGACACGATACCTTTGCAGCTCAAAAAAGAACAATTATTAACTTCTAAATTGGTAATTGCTTCTAAATCGAAAGGAGTTTTATCTCAAATTAATGTATTAAAGGCACAGTTAAAGACTGCATATATCAATAAAAATAGAGTAAAAAATTTATTAAAGGATAATGCAGGGACTCAAAAGCAATTAGATGATGTTCTTGGAAAAATTAATGTGATTAAGCGACAAATAAATAGTGTAGAAACACAAAATCTACCTGTTGTAAGTGAGTTGAAAAGTATTGATATTCAAATAAAACAAATAGAAAATCAAATACAAAAGTGTAAAATTATCAACCCTATAAACGGAACCGTTTTAGTACAATATGCTGAAGAAAATGAGATTACAGCCTTCGGAAAACCATTGTATAAAATCGCAAATTTAAGTACTATGCAATTGCGAGTATATGTAAGCGAAACACAATTGTCTGAACTAAAAATAGGACAAGAAGTCAATGTTAAAATTGATGGGAAAGAAGAAATGAAAAGTTATAAAGGACGTGTTGTTTGGATTGCTGCTGAAGCCGAATTTACACCAAAAATAATTCAAACAAAAGAAGAGCGTGTGGCTTTAGTATATGCCGTGAAAATTGATGTAAAAAATGACGGGAGTCTAAAAATAGGGATGCCAGCAGAAATGTGGATAAGTGAGTAAATAGAATTAAAATATAAAACAAAAACAAAAACAAAAACAAAAACAAAATGAATTTAAAAAAAATACACAAAACAGGTAAAGATGTACAGACTGAACTGCTTAAAACAGTAGAAGAAGGAAAAGTAATTTCATTGCAAATTAAAAAACATAAAATTTTAAAAGAACATATAAGTAAAGTGCCTGCGCTTTTAATTTGTATTTCAGGAAAAGCAATTTATAAAGAAAAAGATAGAGAAATTAAGTTAAAAAAAGGGACTTATGTTTTTATTGAGCCAAACGTTAAACACGAAGTAATTGCTTCTAAAAAAAGTAACTTTATTTTAGTAAAATAATAACTATCAAAACAATAAAATGAACAAAAAAGTAATTTTACTAGTAAGTGTTGTTGTGCTATTTATAAGTTGTACTCAAACAAAAAAGCAAAAAACAGACACAAGTTCTATAAAAATTGAAGGGGTAGTCTTAAATAATACCAAACTGTGGGAAGCTAATGTAGAAACAACAGAAGGTATTAAAAAAATGCAAAAAATGCTGCATAATTTTTCAGAAGAAAATAATGTTACTGAGTACGCTTTGTTAAAAAATAATTTGGAAGCAGAGTTTACAAATATCTTTCAAAAATGCACTATGAAAGGCGAAGCGCACGAGCAACTTCATAACTACCTAAAACCAATGATTGGAATTTTTGAAGGCTTAGAATCGTCCGATTTAAAAACCTGTAAAGCCAATTTTAAAATTATGGAAAACCATTTAGCAGGGTATGCCAACTATTTTGAATAATATGAATAATTTAAAAAGAAATAATAGTATTTTAACTCAGAAAATAGCAGCGATTCTTGCATTGTTATTAGGAGTAATGTCTGTTTTTGCAGGATCAAAAGTGCTTTTTGAAATAGATACTAAAGATTATAATGTATTAACTTGGTTAGTGCTGTACAATGTGATTTTTGGTGTGATTTCTATTGTTGTTGCTTATTTTATTTGGAAAAATTATTCAAAAGCAAAAAGCCTTACACTATTTGTTTTAGCGATGCATTTTATGGTTTTTATGTATTTAAAATTTGTGAGCGAAACTGTTGCTTCAGAAAGTGTAAAAGCAATGTTGTTTAGAACAAGTGTTTGGGTTTTAATTGTTGTTTTATCATTAATTATTCCAAATAAAATAAGTAGAAAAATAAAATAAGCCTGTGAGTATTTCTATCAAACATATTAATAAATCCTTTAAAGATGTTGTTGCTTTAAAAAATATTTCATTTGAAGTAAATGAAGGGGAATTATTTGGATTAATTGGGCCTGATGGAGCAGGGAAAACAACGCTTTTTAGAATATTAACAACGCTTTTAATTGCTGATGAAGGCAATGCAACTGTTGCCAGTTTTGATGTTGTAGAAGATTATAAAAAAATTAGAAATAGCGTTGGTTATATGCCAGGGAAGTTCTCGTTGTACCAAGATTTAACTGTGGAAGAAAATTTAGAGTTTTTCGCTACTATTTTTGGTACAACCATTGCCGAAAATTACAGTTTAATTGAAGATATTTATATACAAATAGCACCTTTTAAAAAACGTAGAGCAGGGAAATTATCTGGCGGAATGAAACAGAAACTCGCATTATGCTGTGCCTTAATTCATAAACCAAAAGTGTTGTTTTTAGATGAACCAACCACAGGAGTTGATCCTGTTTCTAGAAAAGAATTTTGGGAAATGCTCAAACGTTTACAACAAAAAGGCATTACTATTTTGGTTTCAACACCTTATATGGATGAAGCTGCTTTATGTGACAGGATTGCGCTCATTCAAGATGGTGAAATTTTAGAGATAGATTCTCCTCAAAATATTGTAAAACATTTTCCGAAGAAACTATACAATGTAAGTGC
>CAZZNK010000040.1:0-20981 GCA_964655585.1 uncultured Flavobacteriaceae bacterium | reverse complement strand
TTTTAGCTTTTTGCACACGAGTAACCAGCTCATCTAAATCGGTAATCATTACATCAATCCAACCTTGTTCTAAACGGATTTTTGTAATTTTTTCATTCACCTCAGCACACACCGTAATACAACCTGCAATTGTACCTGCTTTAGGCTGCGCACCGCTCATTCCTCCCAAACCAGAAGTAACAAAAAGTCCGCCTTTTGGCGATTTTTTTATTTTTCTGAAAGCATTTAACACGGTAATAGTTGTTCCGTGTACAATTCCTTGTGGACCAATGTACATATAACTTCCTGCAGTCATTTGCCCATATTGAGTAACACCCAAAGCATTGAATTTTTCCCAATCATCTTGTTTTGAATAATTCGGAATCATCATTCCATTGGTAACCACAACTCTGGGTGCATTTTTATTTGAAGGAAAAAGCCCTAATGGATGCCCTGAATACATCACCAAAGTTTGTTTATTCGTCATTTCAGACAAATACTGCATTGTTAGTAAATATTGCACCCAGTTTTGAAAAACGGCACCATTCCCTCCATAGGTAATTAATTCATTTGGATGTTGCGCAACGGCATCATCTAAATTATTCTGAATCATCAACATTATAGAAGCTGCTTGTTTCGATTTTGCAGGATATTCATCCACAGGTCTTGCATATATTTTGTAATTAGGGCGAAATCGGTACATATAAATGCGTCCGTATTTTTCTAATTCTGATGCAAACTCTGGTAATAATACTTCGTGATGTTTTTTATCAAAGTAACGCAATGCATTGCGTAAGGCAAGTTTTTTTTCATCCGTAGATAAAATATCTTTACGTTTGGGTGCGTGATTTATAGAAGAATCGTATATTTTTACAGATGGTAATTCACTCGGAATTCCTTGTTGAATTTGTGCTTTAAAAGTCATTTCAGTTACATTTATCTTAAAATACAAATATATTTAATTTGGACTGATTTTTGTTATTTTGCTACGGATGATTTTAATTTCTAAATATATTGTACCCAAAGGTTTTATCGGAATTACCGTATTTCCGTTTATATTTTTACGAGAAAAAAGTTTGAGAAACGATAAAACACTCATCAATCACGAGAAAATTCATTTACAGCAACAATTAGAATTAGGCATATTCTTCTTTTTTATTTTCTACGGATTAGAATGGTTTATAAAATTATTAAAATACAAAAATAGCTATACCGCCTATCAAAATATTAGTTTTGAACGTGAAGCATATCAGAATGAAACTGATTTTCTCTATTTAAAAAAAAGAAAATGGTGGCGTTTTTTAAAATATATCTAAACAGATTTGTTTATTTTTGTTAAAATCATCTAACAAATATCAATAATGAAATTTCTAAAATATAGTGTTTTTTTACTTTTAATAACATCGCTTATTTCTTGTGGAGGTTCTAAAAACTTCACCAAACATCAGCAAAGAATAATTACCAATGCAGAGGGGTCAAAACCAATGCGTGTTTTTTTAATTACCAACAGACAAGATTCTATTTTATTGCGGACAAAAAGTACTTACATCAAACCAAACCCGAAAGATAAAACCATACAATTATTAGCAAAACGTTTGTATAGCACGGTAAGAGATAGCATGTCTTTAGGAGTTGGTATCGCTGCCCCACAAATCGGGATTTTAAAACAGATGATTTGCGTACAACGTTTTGACAAAGAAAATATGCCTTTCGAAATTTATTTAAACCCTATTATTAAACAATATTCTAAGCAAAAAAGACCGTGTCCTGAAGGTTGTTTGTCTATTCCAAATAAACGAGGAAAAACATTTGACAGAGCCTATACTATTTTAATTGAATACGATAAATTAGACGGTACCCACCATTTTGAAATGATTGAAGATTTTACATCTGTTATTTTTCAGCACGAAATAGATCATTTAAACGGGATTCTCTTTATTGATCACTTGAATAAAGAAGGTAAATAAGAGTTGTTGCGTTATTGTGAAATATGAAGCAATCTCTCTTATCATTAAACTCCTTAACAAATTAGTGAGGGCTTGACTCAAAGTCAAACCCTCACTTTAAACCAAACTTCTCTTTCAGACATTCTTTTCGTCATTGCGAGGCACGAAGCAATCTGTTGTTTTAAAATAAGATTGCTTCGCATCTCGCAATGACATGTAATTTTAATTAAAAATTCACTGCAAATTCGGTCATTTTTTAAGAATTCCGTAAATTGCAGATCTAATTTTATCTAAATTTTACGAATGGAACAAATTACACCTTATAAACCTATCTACAAAGTACGAATTGTAACTGCCGCATCACTTTTTGATGGACACGATGCTGCCATTAATATTATGCGTAGAATTATTCAATCTACGGGTGTTGAAGTGATTCATTTAGGACACGACAGAAGCGTTGAAGAGGTTGTAAATTGTGCTATTCAAGAAGATGCAAATGCCATTGCTTTGACTTCTTACCAAGGCGGACATAATGAGTATTTTAAATATATGTACGATTTGTTGCAAGAAAAAGGCGCAACACATATCAAAATTTTTGGTGGCGGTGGTGGTGTAATTCTTCCAGAAGAAATTAAAGAATTGATGGATTATGGAATTACCCGAATCTATTCTCCAGATGATGGAAGAGAATTAGGTTTACAAGGAATGATTAATGATTTGGTAATGCAATCTGATTTTGCTATTGGTAATCATTTAGATATTGATGTAAAAAACATTACAGTAACAAAAAAAGGAAACATTGCAAGAGTTATTTCTTCTGCAGAAAATTTTCCTGATATTGCTAAAAACACACTCGATAAAATTCATCAAAAGAACAAAAAATCTAAAACACCTGTTTTAGGAATTACAGGAACTGGAGGTGCAGGAAAATCATCTTTAGTAGATGAATTGGTACGACGTTTTTTGGTTGATTTTCCTAAAAAAACAATCGGAATTATTTCTGTTGATCCATCAAAAAGAAAAACTGGTGGCGCTCTTTTAGGTGATAGAATTAGAATGAACGCCATCAACAACAAACGTGTGTATATGCGTTCGTTAGCTACACGTCAATCTAATTTAGCTTTATCAAAATATGTAAGTGAAGCTATAGAAGTGTTAAAAGCTGCCGAGTTTGATTTGATTATTTTAGAAACCTCCGGTATCGGTCAATCCGACACCGAAATTATTGAACATTCTGATACTTCTTTGTATGTAATGACTCCAGAATTTGGTGCAGCAACTCAGTTAGAAAAAATTGATATGCTAGATTTTGCCGATTTGGTTGCCATTAATAAATTTGATAAAAGAGGTGCGTTAGATGCTGTGCGTGATGTGAAGAAACAATATATGCGCAACAATAATTTGTGGGATGTGCATCAAGATGATTTGCCTGTTTTCGGTACCATTGCATCACAATTTAACGATCCTGGGATGAATACGCTATACAAAGCGATTATGGATAAATTGGTAGAAAAAACAAATGCCGATTTACAATCTTCGTTTGAAATTACATCAGAAATGTCTGAAAAGATTTTTGTAATTCCGCCAAAAAGAGTGCGTTATTTATCAGAAATATCAGAAAGCAATAGAGCTTACGATGCGAAAACAGAAACTCAAGTTGTAGTTGCTCAAAAACTATACGGTGTTTACCAAACAATACTTTCTGTTATTACTAGCGAAACAAAACAATCTCATTTAACCAAAAACGGATTAGATGAAAACGCTATTTTAGGAGCTACAAAAGAAGAAGAAAATCCTTTTATAAAACTATTATTAGCACAATTTGATAAAGTAAAATTAAATTTAGACCCACATAACTGGGGAATAATTATTGGTTGGAATGCAAAAATTAAAAAATACAAAGATCCTATTTATAGTTTTAAAGTAAGAGATAAGGTTATTCATATCGACACACATTCCGAGTCTTTATCACACTCACAAATACCAAAAGTGTGTTTACCAAAATACAAAGCTTGGGGAGATATTTTATTGTGGAATTTACAAGAAAATGTACCTGGAGAATTTCCGTACGCATCAGGCTTATATCCCTTTAAAAGAACTGGCGAAGACCCAACAAGAATGTTTGCTGGCGAGGGTGGACCAGAAAGAACCAATAGACGTTTTCATTATGTAAGTTTAGGGATGCCAGCAAAACGCTTATCTACAGCTTTTGATAGCGTAACACTGTATGGAAATGACCCAGAAACTAGACCAGATATTTACGGTAAAATAGGAAATGCAGGAGTATCTATCTGCTGTTTAGACGATGCTAAAAAATTATTTTCAGGGTTCGATTTAACACACGCATTAACATCGGTAAGTTTAACCATAAATGGTCCTGCACCAATGTTGTTAGGTTTTTTTATGAATGCTGCCATCGACCAGAATTGTGAAAAATACATCAAAGAACATCAATTAGAAAAACAAGTTGAAACCAAATTCAAAGAAATTTACGATAAAAATAATTTAGAAAGACCGAAATACAACGGAACACTTCCTGAAGGAAATGATGGTTTAGGTTTGCTATTATTAGGTTTAACTGGCGATATGGTATTACCTTCGGATGTCTATCAACAAATAAAAACAGCCACACTGCAACAAGTTCGTGGAACCGTACAAGCTGATATTTTAAAAGAAGATCAAGCGCAAAATACATGTATTTTTTCTACTGAATTTGCCCTACGATTAATGGGAGATGTACAAGATTATTTTATCGAAAAAAAAGTGCGTAATTTCTACTCGGTATCAATTTCTGGGTATCATATTGCAGAAGCTGGAGCAAATCCTATTACACAATTGGCATTGACCTTGGCAAACGGATTTACTTATGTAGAATATTATTTGTCAAGAGGAATGGATATCAATAAATTCGGGCCCAATTTATCCTTCTTTTTCTCTAACGGAGTCGACCCAGAGTATGCCGTAATTGGTAGAGTAGCTCGTAAAATTTGGGCAAAAGCGATGAAGTTTAAATACGGTGCAAACGCAAGAGCACAAATGTTAAAATATCATATTCAGACTTCTGGACGCTCGTTACACGCACAAGAAATAGACTTTAATGATATTAGAACTACGCTACAAGCATTGTATGCTATTTACGATAATTGCAACTCGTTACATACCAATGCATATGATGAAGCGATTACAACACCAACGGAAGAGAGCGTGCGAAGAGCAATGGCTATTCAACTGATTATCAACAAAGAACTTGGCCTAACAAAGAATGAAAACCCTATTCAAGGGTCGTTTATTATAGAAGAATTAACCGATTTGGTAGAAGATGCTGTTTTAGAAGAATTTGATAGAATTACCGAGCGTGGTGGTGTTTTAGGAGCCATGGAAACCATGTACCAACGTTCTAAAATACAAGAAGAAAGTTTGTATTACGAAACCTTGAAACATACTGGCGAATTTCCAATTATTGGTGTCAATACATTTTTGAGTTCTAAAGGATCGCCTACTATTATTCCTTCGGAAGTTATCAGAGCAACCGAAGAAGAAAAACAGGCGCAAATTAATACCAAAGAAAATTTACATAAAACGCATAAAGATAAGGTAGAAAAACAGCTAGAATCAATTAGAGAAGCTGCCACACAAAACGAAAATCTTTTTGAAAAACTGATGGAAGCCACTAAAGTATGTAGCTTAGGACAAATTACTGAATCTCTGTTTGAAGTTGGCGGGCAATATCGTAGAAATATGTAAGTAGAGAACCATTTTTGTTTTACAAAAATGTGTAAATCACTTATGTTGAGCGAAATAGAAGCATCTGATTTTGACTTCGCTCAGCCACCAATAATTTACTTTGCAATTATTTTACCTTACAGGTTTTAAAAAATATTTTTAAAAGAGTTGCATCTTTTTTGTAATTTATACGTCTTATCTATGAATCTTAAAACGTAATATTATGAAAAATCAATGTAATTGTAATTGCGAAGGATGCAAAGACGGACAATGTGCAAATTGCACTTGTAAAAATTGTACTTGCTCAACTTGTAATTGTTAACTAATTTCAAAACAACTCAAAACCTAAGTTGTTTTGTCATTGCGAGGAAATATAACGAAGCAATCTATATATTAGCGAAAGATTGCTTCGTTTTACTCGCAATGACATTTATACCAATAAAATGACCACAAAAGACGTTTGGCAAAAATATGCTGAAGATTTAAAACGATTTATTATCAGTAAAGTAAAAAACACCACTTTAGCTGATGATATTTTGCAAGATACTTTTATTAAAATTCACACAAAATTACATACATTAAAAGATATCACAAAATTAAAATCGTGGATTTTCACGATCGCTCGTAACTCAATATTAGACAGTTATAAATCTAATAATAAAACGGTAGAAATTGCACATTTTGAAACCGAAATAGCCTTAGAAGAAGAAATTCATACAGAAAAAGATTGTTTACGTGGCATTTTACAAAACTTACCAAAAAAGTACAGAGACCCATTATTTTTATCAGATATAAAAGGGATGAAACAAGCAGAAGTTGCACTGCAACTAAAGCAAACATTATCAACAACCAAATCTCAAATTCAACGTGCAAGAAAGTTAATTGCAAAAGGGTTTATAGATTGTTGTGGATTTACACTCAACAAAAAAGGGAATTTGGTAGGAGAAGTTCAAGAAAAAGAAGATTGTAAAGTTTGCGGTAATTCTTAATTGAAAAGTTTTTAAAGTTTGAAAGTTGAAAAATGATTAGCGAAAAGGGAGTGAGAAAATAGTTCATTTTTTCTCAAATTCTTATTGTTTTTTTTTGATTTTCACTATTCGCTAAATTATCTTCTCTTCTTCTTCTTCGATCTAAAATTTTTCTTTTTCCGCTGATTAAAAGGAACAACAGTATCATCAAACGTATTTTTAGTCTTGTTTCCTTTGTTTTTCTTCCAAGAATTATTTTCTGGCAATAACTTTTGCAACAAATCATTCCTACCTAATTTAGACAAGGTATTCTGAATCCATTGTTTGTTTTCTTTTTTGTACCAAAAGAAAAATTTATGCTGATCTTCTCGCTCCTTTTTTGTTTTCGGAGTTTTGGTTGGCTTTAATGTATACGGATGATATCCACTATAATAAATAACCGTAGCCACCGTCATCGGAGTTGGCGTAAAACCCTGAACTTGTTCTAATTGAAACCCCATGTCTTTGGTTTCTGCAGCTAAATTTGCCATATCTTCATCTTCGCAAGCTGGGTGGCTAGAAATGAAATACGGAATTAACTGTAACTTTAATCGCTTTTTAATATTGATACGGTCAAAACGCTCTTTAAACAAATGAAAATATTTGAAAGAAGGTTTTCGCATCAGTTTTAATACAGGGTCAGAAGTATGCTCTGGTGCTACTTTTAATCGACCAGAAACATGGTTGGTCATTACCTCTTCGGTATAAGCATCTAGTTCTTTTGGATCGGCATTTTTATTGAATTCTGGCACCAACATATCATGTCGAATTCCACTTCCAATAAACGATTTTTTTACCTTAGGATGTTTATCCACCGCTTGATATAATTCAGTTAACGGTTTATGAGAAGTATCTAAATTACTACAAATTACTGGCGATATACAACTAGGCGCAACACATTTATCGCAAATAGATTGTATTTTCCCTTTCATCTGATACATATTTGCAGAAGGACCACCAATATCAGACAAATAACCTTTAAAATCTGGCATATTTGCCACTTTGTCGACTTCTTTTAAGACAGATTCTTTACTTCTACTAGCAATAAATTTTCCTTGATGTGCAGAAATGGTACAGAAACTGCATCCGCCGAAACATCCGCGGTGAATATTTATAGAAAATTTTATCATTTCAAATGCAGGTATTGGCCCACGTTTGTTGTACTTCGGATGCGGTAAACGTGTAAAAGGTAAATCAAAGGAAGAGTCGATTTCCTTTTCTGTCATAGTTGCGTGTGGCGGATTGATTACTAATGTTTTATTTCCCACTTTTTGTAACACCCGTTTTGCAAATACTTTATTAGACTCTTGCTCAATGACTTTAAAATTAGCTGCAAATTTCTTTTTGTCTTGTAAACATACTTCGTGTGAATTAATCGTAATATCTTCCCAGTTATTTACAGTCGGAATTTCATCATCCGAAGCAACAAAAATAACCGTTTGTTTTAAATTTTTTAAACTTGAAAACGGAACTCCTTTTTGCATCAATTCTACAAGTTCTCGCAACGGTTGCTCACCCATTCCGTACACCAACATGTCTGCTTTTGAGGTTTCTAAAATTGAAGGCATCAAATTATCAGACCAATAATCATAATGGGTAACTCTACGCAATGAAGCTTCTATTCCGCCAATTAAAACAGGAACATCAGGAAATTTTTCTTTTAATATTTTTGAATATACAATTGAGGCGTAATCTGGTCTAAAACCTTTGTCGCCATTGGGTGTATAGGCATCTTTATCTCTACGCCTTTTACTTGCTGTGTAATTGCTTACCATAGAATCCATACAACCTCCTGTAACTGCAAAAAACAGTTTTGGCGTGCCCATTTTTACAAAATCCTGTAAATTATCATGTACACTTGGTTGCGGAACAATGCCAATTCGTAACCCATAACTTTCTAAAATCCTACCAATTACTGCAGGTCCAAAAGAAGGATGGTCTACATAAGCGTCTCCGCTAAAAAGTATCACATCTAATTCTTCCCAACCTCTAATTTTTACTTCTTTGTTTGTGGTTGGTAACCAATCTGAAAGTTTATGCTCTTTTATCACTTTGCAAAAATACGCGAATTTGATTGAATCTATTAGTTTATGTGTAAAATGTAGTATTTGAGGAATGTAAAAGAGTTTTGTAACAATTCTGAATTAGATATAACGTTACACATATACTTGGTTCCTTTTGTTTTTTTAACTTGCTAATTGATAATTATTAATTGTGAATTTAATTATTTTCATATTATTTTTTTCAGTCTTGGCATTACTTACAATATAGAGAAACAAAATATCCTTTCAATGTGTTTTATTTTTCGTTTGGTGAAGTTCGTAAAAATAATTAACAAAGTCAAATCCCCTCAATTTTTTGTAACATTTATATTTAGTTTTGTAGATTTACAACTTAACCATTAATTACCACTAATGAGAAACCAATACCACCTTACTATTTTAACAATTACAATGCTTAGTTTTTTTATCAGCTGTAATCCTTCCGAAGAAAAAACAAAAAAAGTAGATACTTATGTACAAGATCATTACACAAAAGAAGAGGTTACAATTACAATGCGAGATGGCAAAAAGCTTTTTACCACTATTTATGCGCCAAAAGATACAAGTGTAGCGTATCCTATTTTAATGATGCGAACTCCGTATAGTTGCCGCCCTTATGGTAAGAATAAATTTAAAACTAAAATTAGTCCGAATACACATTTAATGAAAGAAGGGAATATTGTGGTATACCAAGATGTCCGTGGACGTTGGATGAGTGAAGGGGTTTATGATAATATGCGTGCTTACAAGCCTACTAAAAAAGCCAATGAATCTGATGAGGTTTCTGATACTTATGACACTATTGATTGGTTGGTGAAAAACGTGAAAAACAATAATGGCAACGTTGGTACTTGGGGAATTTCTTACCCTGGGCATTATGCTACGGTTTCTGTAGTAGATGCACATCCTGCATTAAAAGCTGCCTCTCCTCAGGCATGTATTTCTGATTTCTTTTTTGATGATTTTAGGCATAATGGTGCTTTTTTATTGAGTTATTTCAGAGCCATTGCGTTGTTTGGAACCTATAAAGATTCACCAGTTGATACCGCTTGGTATTCGCTACCAAAAATGGATACGCAAGATCAATATCAATTCTTTTTAGATGCGGGACCTTTAAAAAACTTAAACAAATACTTCCAAAATGAGTCAGTTGACAGTAAATCACCAATAAATAAAGATAAAATTGATGATTATTTCTGGAAAGAAATCTCTGAACACCCTAATTATGATGAAGTTTGGCAAAGTAAAAACATTGCACAACATCTAACAAATGTAAAACCGTCTGTGGCAACGATGATTGTTGGTGGTTTTTTTGATGCAGAAGATTTATACGGACCTTTGGTAACATATAAAAATATTGAAAAAAACAACCCAAACAACTACAATACCTTAGTTTTTGGTCCTTGGGATCATGGTGGATGGGCAAGAAATAAAGTAAAAAACACTGTGGGTAATTATTATTTTGGCGATTCCATTTCGTTGTTTTTTCAGAAAGAAATAGAAACCAAATTTTTTAATCATTTCTTAAAAGGCAAAGGTGATAAAAATAGTGGATTGCCAGAAGCTTACGTTTTTGATACAGGTAAAAAAGAATGGAAGAAATACGATACTTGGCCTCCTAAAAACACAACTACACAAGAATGGTTTTTATCTGAAAATCAAGCATTTTTACCAGTAAAAAAATCAAGCAAAGGAATTCAGTTTGTAAGCGATGTAAAACACCCTGTACCCTATTCTGAAGATATTAAAACCGTTTTTACCCCAAGGAAATACATGACAGACGATCAACGTTTTGCCGCTCGAAGACCTGATGTGTTGGTCTTTGAAACTGAAATTTTATCTGAAGATATTACTCTAATTGGCAATATGGTTGCCAAATTAAAAGTAGCCACTACGGGTACAGCAGCAGATTGGATTGTTAAAATAATTGATGTACATCCAAAAGACACAAAAAACAACAACGATAAAATGCAAACACATTTAAAGATGAGTAATTATCATTTAATGGTGCGTAGTGAAGTAATTCGTGGACGATTTAGAAATAGTTTTAGCAAACCAGAACCTTTTATTCCGAATAAAAAAACCAATGTAAATATTACTTTACAAGATGTTTTTCATACATTTAAAAAAGGGCACAAAATTCAGATCCAAGTACAAAGTACTTGGTTTCCTCTAATCGATTTGAATCCGCAAACGTATGTAGATAATATTTTTAAAGCTGATAAAAAAGATTTTAAAACACAAACACATACTGTTTTTACAGATTCTAGTATTGAGTTTAGGGTGTTGAAATAATCATTTAAAAAAGAGAAAGCCTTAATTATACTTTCTCTTTTTTAAGTGCTCTCATTGCCAACAGCATAAAAACACCACTTAACACCATCAATAAAGTAACCACATACCAAGTGAGTGTGTATCCATAATTTTCTATTAAATTCATTCCCATATTATGCCCAAAAATGTGCGCAATAGAAAATGAAATAGTATAAAATGCCATAAACTGACCTTGTTTTCCTTTTTCTGCTCGTTTCATGGCAAAGGCATTTGAAAACGGAAAAGCAATCATTTCTCCGATGGTTACAAATAGCATTCCTACAAGTAAAATTCCAATCCAAGAGGTAAGGTTTAAAACTAAAAAACTAATCGCAGTTAAAATCCCTCCAAAAAACATCAAACCTAACTTTGAATATTTACTGCCTTCTAGCCATTTTACCAATGGCATTTCTAATAGAAAAATGACAAACCCATTTAACCCCATTAACAAACCGATATCTAATTCAGTTAAAAAATGAACTTCTTTATAATACAACGGAATTGTTGAAAACAACTGTAAAAACACAATACCAAACAATGACATCGACACTAAAAACAACATAAAAGCTTTATCTGAAAAAGCAGAAATAGGGTTTTTCACAACTCTTATATCAATCGCTTTTGTTTTTTTAGGATGTAAAACTTGTGTCATTAGCAATGTTGCTAAAATACAGGTAATTCCATCTACCCAAAACAAACCACTATAACTCATAGTGGTAATAATAATTCCGCCAACAGCAGGTCCTGCAGAAAAACCAAGGTTTATTGCCAACCGAATTAGTGTTACTGATCGAGTTTTATTTTCTGGTTTACTATACGAACTCAACGCAACAAACATAGCAGGTCTAAACATATCTGCCACAAGCATTAATACAAAAATACCTGCACAAAAACTTGCGAATGTTGTTAAATATTGTAACCCTATAAATAAAAATCCTGTGGTTAATAAACTTCGAACCATTACTTTGTAATAGCCAATTTTATCGGTCAACTTTCCTCCTAACCAAGATCCTACAACAGATCCCAAACCAAAAGAAGTCATTACCCAACCAACATTACTCAATGTAAAATGTAAGTCTTCTATAAGGTATAATGACAAAAACGGAATTACCATTGTACCTGCTCGGTTAATTAATGTGATAAGCGCTAGCCACCAAACTTCTGTAGACAATCCTTTAAAGGTATCTATATAATTAAAGTATAATTTTTTCATTTTTAGTTGATTTTAGTTCTTCCTACTTTACACAGTCAGCACTTTTATAAAAGTAAAAAGTCCGACTGTGAAGTCGGACTTTTTTATGATTCGTTATATTTTATTAGATATAATTACAATACATAAGTAGCCCAACCACTTCTGTTTCTAACAGAAGTACATTGTTGCTTATATGTGTTTGTAATTTTCATATTGATTATAAATCTGGCGTAAAGCTACATAAAAAAAATGAAAGTTGTATTTTTATGAAATGAAAATAATAAAAAAAGTGTTTTTAGTCTTGTTTTTAGGGCTACTAGTTTTTATTCTAAACATATTTATTTCTACAGGTTTTTTTAGAACCATAGAAAACAAATTTGATGGTAAGGTTATTAAAAGTATAAAATTACCTGGTGCAGAAGACATTGTTATAAGTAACATAGATAGTTTTGCCATTATCTCTTCTACTTCAGGGCGAACCTTACCAAGAACAAAAAAACAAGTTGGCGGTTTGTACTTTTTAGACTTAAAAAACAACAATTATACACCAATTCATTTAACGGCTAATTTTAAAAAACCATTTGCTCCTCACGGAATTTCTATGGTAAAAACTGACAGTACATATACAATACTAGCCGTAAACCACGCCAACAATAGTCATTCTATTGAGATTTTTGAGTTATACGATAAAATATTAACTCATAAAAAAACCTTGACAGACGTATCAATGATTAGTCCAAATGATGTTGTTATGCTTGATAAAAATCGTTTTTATTTTACAAACGATCATAAATATACAGAAGGGGTTATGCAACTTTTAGAAAATTATGCAGGTTTATCTGTATCTAATGTCATCTATTTTGATGGTAAAAATTACAGTGAAGTTGCCAACGGAATTGCCTATGCCAATGGGATTAATATAGATGTAAAACGGAACTTATTATTTGTAGCTTCTCCACGAAAATTTTTAGTGAAAGTGTATAAAATTTACGAAAATAACTCGCTTGAATTTATTGAAAATATTGATTGTAAAACTGGAGTAGATAATATTGAATTTGATACTGAAGGAAATTTATGGATTGGCTCACATCCAAATTTATTACATTTTGCTGCATATGCAAAAGGGGACAAACAGACGTCACCATCAGAAATTATTAAAATAAACTACAAATCTAAAGGTGATTATACAATTGAGAAAATTTATTTAAATGATGGCACAACAATGTCTGCATCTACAGTTGCAGCCACTTTTGGCAATCTAATTTTGGTAGGTAATGTAATGGATAAACATTTTCTTATTTTAAAAAGAACTTCTAATTGATTTAATACCTTAGCAATTCATAAAATTTATTAAAATGAAAAAAATAATCTTTTTTTACTCTTTCTTTTTGATCCTCTCTTGTAACTCTCAAGACAAAAGGCCTGTACAAGGAAAAACAGTATTTCAACGAGTACAAAACGCAAAATTTAAAGACGCCACTAAGTCTCCTTTAACAAAAAAAGATTTCAAAACATTTAGCAAATTAGAATTTTACGATATCGATTCTTCGTTTGTTGTCATTGCCAAATTAACAAAAACACCCAAAGCTCCTATCTTTGAAATGGCAACTACCACCACAAGAAAACCACTATATAAAAAATACGGAATTTTACATTTTACTATAAAAGGAAAAGACCTTTCATTAAATATTTATCAAAGTCAAGATTTTGATAGAGATCCAAAATACAAAGATTATTTATTTTTACCTTTTACTGATAAAACCAGCGGAACAACTTCTTACGGAGGCGGAAGATATATGGATATTTTTACTACTGATGAGCGTAAAGACGGAACAATTCTTTTAGATTTTAATAATTTATACAATCCCTATTGTGCTTATAACGGGCGCTATTCTTGTCCAATTCCGCCACAAGAAAATCATTTAAATATTCCTGTAATCGCAGGTGTAAAAGTGTATGATAAGTATTAAAAAAGCAGCATTAAAATTTATGCTGCTTTTATTTGTTATCTCTTTTTATTTAGTTTCTTTTTAATTCACAGAGCCTATCAAATTTAAGATTGTAAAACGAGGCTTAGTATTAGCAACTAATACAATGTCATGTTTTACCTTTCCTTTATCAATTGGCACATACATCACTTTAATTTCGGCAAACTCATTTAATTTTACATTTCTTTTTGTAAAATTAGTAATTGTACAACTACAACTACTTTGTACATCTTCTATAATCAAATCCTTTTTAGATATATTCTTTATTTTAAAAGTATAATTTATGGTGTCCTTCATTGTAATCATTCCAAAGTCATAAGTCGTTTTTGAATATTCTACCACCGGAGCTTCTCTAAAATACTCATTTACTTTATCACAAGAAAAAAACAATGAATTTGCTATTAATAATAAAAATATAAGTTTTATTTTTTTCATATTATTTTTTTTTAATGTGCACAAATTCCGTTACAAGTATATGATAAAAACCAACCACAGCCAATAGTAGGCTTTTTACAGTACCAAGCAAAGCAGTTCGACCTCCAAGGACAATAATCTGACTCAGTACTACAATCACAATAATACTCATTTTCATAATCTATTGCTTTATTTGTAATATCATTAGATAAATTAATGTTTGAAAAATAATTTCTTAAACTTTCATTAGAAAATAACGTTTTTGCTTTTTCTTCTTGCTTAAGTAACTTGTAATAATTCTCTATATTATTCTCTTTTAAATCTTTTTTAAAGAAAGAAGGATTAAGTTCTTTTATTAACTCTTTTACAAAAGAAGTTTGATTATCATTTAAAACAACTTTATCATTAATAAGTATAAAATTCAACTTTTGATTCCATAATACATATTTCTCATTTTCAGTTAAAAGACTATATGCTAATTTTTGACTAGACTTTTTAAGATTAATAACCTCCTTTATTTTTAAAGCATCAATTTCTTCATGACATTATTTTTTTAAGTTATTAAGGAACAATATATCAATAATAACAACAACAACCAAAAAAATTAAATATTTATTCCAATGACAGTTTTTAAATCTTTTATTATCGCTTCTTCTAAAGTTTCTAAATGTGGTTTTCTTACTTTTAATTTTGTTGCTGCATGGGCTTTTCGTTTAGTTAACTAAATTTATCGGTAACTTTAATTGCAGTTGGTAACAATTGATTTTCTGGAACAATAACATCTGAAAATCCAACTTTAATTGCATCTTTGGATTGTAAATTTCTGAATTATTTACACTTCTATCAAATGTGTATGAGATAATTTTACCCTTGCAATTACAATTCTCGCGATGCATTGTCATACCAATCATCACTTCATTTAAACCAATTTTTGCAATCGCATGACCAGAACAAGCAACAATTATTTAACGATATAGATTCCTGCAAAAACGGCTAAAAACCCAAGTACAAAACTGGCGATAGTATATAAGGCAAAACTTGTAAAATCTCCTGATTTTAAAAACAGATGATTTTCATAGGCAAAGGTAGAAAAGGTGGTAAATCCGCCACAAAAACCAGTAGCTAATAACAGTGTTTGGTTTTCTGTAAATGTATTATTTCTTACTGACAAACCTAAGATAACGCCTATTAACAAACTTCCTAAAACGTTTACAACAAACGTTCCATGAGGAACTCCTGTCTCGGTATTGTTTAAAAATTTACCGATAATAAATCGTAAAACACTCCCAAAACCACCACCTATAAAAACCAGTAATAACTGTTTCATTATTTATAATTTCATTTTATCAACATCAACCCAATTTAGTTTTTGAGTAACCGTTCCTTTGTTTAAAATAACAATTCCTGGGTTGGCTCTCATAATAGTTTTTAAGGTAGTTCCGTCACAGAAAAGAAACTCAAAAGGCAAATTGTACTTGTTTTGTAGCAAAACCAAATCACCTTCATAAGAAGATGAAACTCCATACACTGTATAGCCTTTTTCTATGGCTATATCTGCAATTTTCTTAATTTCAACAAATCCTTTTTCATCAGATTTATCAATATCATAAGAAATAATTAGCATTACTTTTTCTTTGGATAACAATTCTTCCGTTAAATCTTTATCCGCAGCTTCTAAAGAAAAATCATGTATTGGCGGAATCTCTCCATCATCTTTATACTTCATTCCTTCAGTAATACTTTTTCCGATTGCATACGGGCGAAAATCAATAATTGGTAAATGTGTTAACACATGATATGTGATGTACAAGAACCCAATAAGCGAAATATAAGTAATTGCTTTCGAAAATTTTTCTGATAAAATTGGTTGAATATTTTTTACTTGAAATCGTAAAAACAGAATCAACGCAATTAAAATAATATTTTTATAAAAAGTTTCCCAAGATGATAATTTTACAGCATCACCAAAACAACCGCAATCGGTCACTTTATTGTAATACGCAGAATACCACGTTAAAAACAAGAAAACAGTAGTTAAACCAAGTAAACTCCACACAGTAAACTTTGGTTTAAAACCAACTAACAACATTACTCCTAAAACAATTTCTATAAGAATCAATGCAATAGAAAATGGCAATGCATACGGAATTAAAAATTCTAAATTTAAAACTCCTTCGCTAAAATACTCTTCGAATTTGTACTGAGAACCAATTGGGTCTACCAATTTTACAAAGCCAGAAAACACAAATATTGCACCTACTAAAAAACGGATGATCTGTGTGGTTATTTTTTGTATCATTTTTTTTATATTAAATTCTTAAACTTCTAACTTCTCAATCTACTCTTCTAAATGAATCATTGCAAAAATAGCGTAGTTAATCATATCTTGGTAATTAGCATCAATCCCTTCAGAAACAAGAGTTTTTCCTTTATTATCTTCAATTTGTTTTACACGCAATAATTTTTGTAAAATTAAATCGGTTAAAGAACTTACACGCATATCTCTCCATGCCTCACCATAATCATGATTTTTATTTCCCATCAATTCTTTGGTAATCGCACTATGTTTGTCATATAATTCTGTAGCTGTTTCGGTGGATAAATCTGGCGTTTTTACCACGCCCAATTCCAACTGAATTAACGCCATTATTGAGTAATTAATGATACCTATAAACTCAGATTTTTCATCTTCATCAACTTTTCTCACCTCATTTTCTTGCAACCCACGGATACGTTGTGCCTTAATAAAAATTTGATCTGTAAGCGATGGTAACCTTAAAATACGCCACGCACTACCATAATCGCTCATTTTCTTAACAAACAAATTTCTACATTCTTCTATAACGGCATCATATTGTTTCGAGGTTTTTTGAGTCTTCATTCGTTTAAAAGTATTTCTGTAAAAATAGTAAATCTTCTATCGATTTCTTTTATTTTTACGGAAGAAATTTATTATTGATGCTCACAATTAACTGCAAAGGCAAACTTATCGATTTTTCCATACCAAAAGTAATGGGAATTTTAAATACCACACCAGATTCTTTTTTTGATGGAGGAAAATACCAAAATGAAAAAGAAATTTTAGTACAAACAGAAAAAATGCTTACAGAAGGGGCTACATTTATTGATGTTGGTGCTTATTCTTCTAGACCAAATGCAACACATATTTCTGAGGATGATGAATTATTACGCATTGTTCCTGTGATAGAATTATTACTCAAAAATTTTCCTGAAATCATTATTTCTGTAGATACTTTTAGAAGTAAAATAGCACAAAAATCTATTGAAAGTGGTGCCGCGATTATCAACGATATTTCTGGCGGAAAAATGGATAAAGAAATGTTTGCAACAGTAGCTAAGTTACAAGTTCCGTATATTTTAATGCATATGTTAGGTACGCCACAAACGATGCAAAAAAATCCGAAGTACAAAAATGTTACTCAAGAAGTTATTTCTTTTTTTTCGGAACAAATTTTTGCATTACATCAACTAAAATTAAACGATATTATTATTGATGTTGGTTTTGGCTTCGGAAAAACATTAGAGCATAATTATGAATTACTCAACAACCTATCACTCTTTAAAAATTTAGACGCACCTATTTTAGCAGGAATTTCAAGAAAATCAATGTTATACAAACCTTTAGAGAGTACTGCACAAAAAGCATTGAATGCCACAACATCTGCAAATACCATTGCTTTGTTAAACGGAGCGAATATTTTAAGAGTTCATGACGTAAAAGAAGCTGCTGAAGCTATTAAAATCGTTGGGCTACTTTCATAAATAATTAGTATTTTTACACAAACACAAAATTATTGATGTTAGATTTTATTGAATTCTCTTTTTTAGATGTGTTAGATATTTTGCTTGTTGCAATACTACTCTACTATATTTACAAACTTTTAAAAGGTACAGTTGCTATTAATATTTTTATAGGAATTGCATTTATTTTCTTAATGTGGAAAATTACACAATTGCTACATATGGAAATGCTAAGTGGTATTTTAGGCTATTTATTAAGTGGTGGCGTTATTGCTTTAATCATTGTTTTTCAGCAAGAAATTAGAAAATTTTTATTGATGATTGGTACCACCAATTTTTCCTCAAAACGTAGTTTTTTAAAACAACTTAAATTTTTACAATCAGAAATTACTGTAGAAACAGATGCTGATGCCTTATTGAACTCTCTAAAAAAACTCTCTAAATCAAAAACAGGCGCTTTAATTGTTATTGAACGCACTAATAAATTAGATTTTTTAATTAATACTGGCGATACAATGAATGCGCTACTTAATGAAGTTATTATTGAAAGTATTTTTTATAAAAACAGTCCGTTGCACGATGGTGCAACTATTATTAGAGACAATCATATTGTAGCAACAAGAGTAGTTTTACCAATTTCTGATAGCACAAGAATCCCTGCTCGCTTTGGGTTGCGCCATAGAGCAGCTATTGGCGTTACAGAAAGAACAGATGCTCTTTCTTTACTTGTTTCTGAAGAAACAGGCGAAATTTCCTATATAAAAGATGGTGGTTTTGAATTGTACAAAAACTACGAAGAGCTTTTAGAAAAGTTATATCACGATTTAAAGGAATAAAAAAAGCTCTCTTTCGAGAGCTTTTTTTATTCTATAACAACTACTAATTATTTAGAAGGTGCCATTTTAGATTGAATCATAGACATAACTCCTTTGAATTTCTTCATTTCGTCTGCCCCTAATGTAGATGCCAATTCTTTTCCTTTTTTTACTAACGCAATTCCTTTAGAAGCCATTGCAGTAATTTTTACAACATTACCATCTGCAGCGATATAATCTTTTGCGTAAGCAGCATATGCTTTTAAATTCTCTGTAACTTCAGCATTAGAAAATGATGGAATTTTAACTCCGTCTAATGCAGAATTTACAGCATCAGCTACAACGTTCTTAACATCTTTTACTTCTTCCTTTGCCTTAATTACTACTTCTTTTTTTACTTCTTTAGCCGCATCTTTTACGTCTTTTTTTTCACTCTTACATGATGTTGCTACTAATGCACCAACCATCATTACTGATAATACGATTTTTTTCATCTTGATTTGTTTTTTTAGATTGAACCACAAACTTAACCGAAAGATATAGAATATACAAACTATTAACTTATAGATATTAACATTTCTTTAAGAAAACTCTCCTGCAGTAAACTGTTTTTGATACAAATTCTTGTAATATCCTTTCTCTTTTGATAACAATTCTTGATGATTTCCTTCCTCTACAATCAAGCCTTTATTCATTACAATAATTTTATCTGCATTTTTTATGGTAGATAACCTGTGCGCAATAACAATAGAAGTTCTTCCTTTGGTAATTTTATCGGTTGCAAATTGTATCATTTCTTCTGCATGTGCATCTACAGATGATGTTGCTTCGTCTAAAATTAAAATACTTGGCTTGCTAACATATGCCCTTAAAAAGGCAATTAATTGTCGTTGTCCTGAAGATAACATTGCGCCTCGCTCTTTTACATTGTACTGATAATTGTTTGGTAAACTCATAATAAAATCATGAATTCCGATTTGTTTTGCCGCCTGTTGTACTTCTTCTAATGAAATTTCATCATTTTGTAAAGTAATATTATTTTGAATAGAATCCGAAAACAAAAATACATCTTGTAGCACAACAGCTATTTGGCTTCTAAGTGACTCGATTTTATAAGCATCAACCGAAACATTGTCTACACAAATTTCTCCACTATCAATTTCATAAAATCGGTTGATTAAATTGATAATGGTTGATTTCCCTGCTCCTGTAGAGCCAACAATAGCTACTGTTTGTCCTTTATCTACTTTAAAAGAAATATTTTTCAAGACTTCTTCATCTTTAATATAACTAAATCGAACATTTTTAAACTCGATACTTCCTTCTAATTTTTCTGCTAAAATAGTTCCGCTATTTTCAATGCTACTTTCGGTATCTATAATTTTAAAAACACGTTCTCCTGAAACAATTCCCATTTGTAATTGGTTGAATTTATCAGCAATTTGACGCAACGGACGAAACAACATTTGAGCAAAAGAAATAAAACCGATAATAATTCCTGGACTTTCTACAACACCTTCTAAGATTTGTTTTCCGCCAAACCAAACAATTAAACCAATACCAATTGACGATACAATTTCTGCAATAGGAAAGAAAACTGAGTAATACCAAATGGTTTTAATATGTGCTTTTTTGTGTTTGTTATTAATCTCTAAAAAGTTTTGATACTCTATTTTTTCTCTATTAAATAATTGTACAATTTTCATCCCTGTAACGCGCTCTTGTACAAATCCGTTTAAATTTGCTACTTGATTTCTTACTTCTTGAAACGTTGCTTTAATAGCTATTTGAAACAATTTT
>CAZZNK010000039.1:0-21125 GCA_964655585.1 uncultured Flavobacteriaceae bacterium | reverse complement strand
GGTAATTCCATGAATAAATAATGTTTAGTGTAACACTATATTAGGACGAGACATTATAAGCATAAAAAAAACCGAGCAAATGCTCGGTTTTTTTTATGCTTATAATCTTCTAACTACATCTTTGTAGTTGTCATTTTCATCGTAGTACTCACCTTTTGACCGTTTACAGTCATATCCATCTTCATATTAAAAAGCATCGGAATACCAACACTTCTATCAATACTCATATCTCCAGAGATTGTTCCAATTGCCATTCCAGAAACTTTTCCAGATAAATCTACACCTACTTTTTCTTTTGTAATTGATTTTACTGTGTATATGTAATTCATTTTCATACCATTCTCATCTTTCTCAATAGACCAAGTATCACCCACTTTTACAGCTTTTTCAGGATACACAACATTTCCTGACTGATCTGCAAATTGACTTGCACTTGGTAAGTTTGGAGTAATTACAACATCTGAAACTTTACCAAAAACATCCGTTTTAGAAGTTATTACTATTTGTAACATGGGTCCCATTTGCCCTTTAAGAACCATACCCATTTCATCTAATTCTTCATCTTTCATGTTAGAATCATAAGACATATTCATACCACCTTGCAACATATCCATACCAATTCTTGTAAACTTTGTCTCCGTTTCAAAAACACCTTCTTTTACACTTTTTATATCAACAGCCATATCCATAGTCATGTTCATTGCCATAGCAGGCATGTCTTGATCCATTTCCATTTTAATTAAAAACTGCTCTCCTTTTTTGTAATTAATTCTTAATAATACAGATTCTTGTGCAGTACTTACCAATGTAAATGCAACCAATACTAGTGTTAAAATTCTTTTCATTTTTTATTGTTTTTTAAGGTGATTATTTTTTATTTCTGATTGATTTTAAAACTCTTGATTTACATCCCAAGCTTCTAATGTTTCTTTTAAAGTTTTGATAAACATCCCTCCTAAAGCACCATTTACAACTCTATGATCGTATGAGTGTGAAACAAACATTTTTTGTCTGATTCCGATAAAATCTCCATCAGGCGTTTCAATAACTGCAGGTACTTTTCTAATAGCACCTAAAGCTAAAATAGCAACTTGTGGCTGATTTATAATTGGGGTACCCATTACAGAACCAAAACCACCAACATTGGTAACAGTATATGTTCCGCCTTGAATATCATCTGGTTTTAAAGCATTTCCTCTTGCTCTAGTTGCCAAATCATTTACTGCCTTAGTCATACCTACCAAATTTAATTGATCTGCATTTTTAATAACTGGCACAATTAAGTTTCCATCAGGTAAGGCTGCTGCCATTCCTAAATTAATGTTTTTTCTTTTGATGATATTATCTCCATCCACAGCAATATTAATCATCGGAAACTTTTTAATAGTCGATGCAACTGCATGCATTAAAATAGGTGTAAATGTTAATTTTTCACCCTCTCTCTTTAAAAATGCATCTTTTACTTTTGTTCGCCATTTCACAATATTGGTCACATCAATCTCTATAAAGGACTGTACATGTGCAGACGTCTGCACAGAAGCAACCATATATTTAGAAATCAATTTTCCCATACGGGTCATTTCTATAATTTCATCACCACCGTTTACAGAAACAGGTACTGCTTTCTGAACTTCTTTTTTAGCTTCAGGTTTTACAACTGTTTTTGATTGCTCAACAACCTTTGGCGCATTTCCTTTATTTTCTATATATGATAAAATATCATTTTTAGTAACTCTACCATCTTTCCCGCTTCCAGAAATAGCTTCTAATTCGCTCATTGAAACACCTTCCTTTTCAGCAATATTCCGAACTAATGGAGAATAAAATTTTCCGCTTTCTGATGTTTTTGAAATAGGAGTTGATACAGAGTCAATTGTTTTTGTAACTGATTTTTCTACAACAACAACTTCTTTTATTTCTTCTGGCTTTTGTACAGTTTTTACTGATGGAGAGTCTTCTCCTTCTGTTTCAATAACGGCAATAGTAGCACCTACTGCTACAATCTCATCTTTCCCATACAAAACCTCAACCAATATTCCTTCTACCTCACTTGGCACTTCAGAATCTACTTTATCCGTAGCAATTTCTACCACAGCTTCATCTAATTCTATAGTATCACCTACTTCTTTTAACCAAGAAGTAATAGTTGCTTCTGCAACACTTTCGCCCATTTTTGGGAGTTTTAATTCAAATCTTGCCATAATTATCGTGTTTTACGGACAGCAAAAGTAGTAAAAATCGATGGTTTTTCAGTATAAAATCCAATGAAAAATCAAGAACTACTGAATTTAGTTTTTGAATTATCAATAAAAAATAGAGCTAAAAAACAATTATTATTATTGAATAACTTGATTTTTAGCTTAATCTTTAAAAGATATATAAATATTTATTTGTTTGTTTTTCTTTTCACCCTTTCTAAATTCCTTTTCGCACGTGCTAACTCTCTTTTTGCACGTTCTAGTTCTCTTTCAACTCTTCTTGTATCTAATTTCTTAGAATTACTTCCAGAAATTTTATCTTTTAAATTCACTCCTAACTCTTGAATATCTGCATAAAATTTTCCTGTAGCATATTCTTTATCAACAAACATTCTTAAACGTCCGTTGGTCAACTTACATTCAAAAATCTCTTCTCCACTTTTATTTTTTGTCCATACATAAGTTTTTTCTGTAATTTTTAAGTTTTTCTTCCCAAGATGATGTAATAACATTTTTTTAACAGCATCTGTTCTCTTTTTATTAAAAGAGGCTTTAAATCTATATATATCATTATTATTTTTGATAGAGATTGATGAATTGGTATCTCTTTCATCGGTATCATACGTAAAAGAATAAGTTGAACTACTAGATCTACTTGTATGTGATGTTGACGGTGGTATCGGTGTTGCTGGCGCTTGACCAAATGTATTTATAAGATTAAATAAAAAAATGGCAATTGCTAAAATGATTGTTTTCATGATATTATTTTTTAAAATTTTACACCACAAATGTAGTGGGGTTATCTCCTTAAAAAAAGAAAATGAAACACGTTAACCTACCGTTAACGTTAATAGAAATGGTTTTTAGTTAATTTTAAACTCCAACCCCAAACCTCTAATACTTTCTATTGATATTGATGGGTCTTCCTTAAAATATTTACGCAATCTACTTATAAAAACATCCATACTTCTGCCCGAAAAGAAATCGTCATTTTTCCAAACTGATTTTAAAATTTCTTCTCTTTTTAACAACTGATTTTTATGCTGAAATAAAAACTGAATCAACTCAGACTCTTTTTCGGTTACTCGCTGAATCTTATCATTTATTGTAAGCTCTAAACGATGCGTATTAAACTCATAATTACCAATGGTCATCATTTTTTGTGATGGTTTTTCTGTAACTGTTTTTAAAGAACTTCTTTTAATAATATTATTTAAACGCAACACCAATTCATCTGCTTCAAAGGGTTTTACTATATAATCATCAGCACCTAATTTTAAGCCTTTTAACTTATCTTCCTTTAATTTTCTTGCCGTTAAAAACACAAAAGGCACCTCTGGATTGATGTCTATTATTTTTTCGGCTAAAGTAAATCCATCCATTTTAGGCATCATCACATCTAACACACAGATGTTAAAAGTACCTTTTTTAAAAATTTCTAATGCCTCTTTACCATCTTTTGCCCACTCAATGGTATACCCATAAATTTCTAAGTATTGCTTTAAAATACTTCCAAAATCGGCATCATCTTCTGCTAATAATATGTGTTTTTTAGTGTCCATTATTTTATGGGAATATATATGGAAAATAGTGTTCCTTTATTTTCTGTACTATCAACTTTTATAGTACCTCCGTGTGCTTTTACAATTTGATAAGTGTAATACAAACCTAAACCTAAACCTTTAACATTGTGTACATTTTTATTACCCACTCTAAAAAATTTTTCAAATAATTGTTGTTGGTTTTTTGATGAAATCCCGATGCCATTATCTTTAATAGAAATGACCAAATCTGTATCAATTTTAGCAGAAAAATGGATTTTTACAATCTCTTCTGTATTGTATTTCACCGCATTTTCTAAAAGATTAAAAATAGCGGTTGTAACATAGAATTTATCAATAAAAATAGCAGTATTTTTTGTTACTATTTCTTGGGTAATTTGTACTTTTTTATCTGCCACAGACAAAGAAAAATCATCTAAAACGGTGTTTAAATATTCAGAGGAATTTACTTTTTCTTTTTTTAATCTCATTTCACTATAGCCCAAACTATTGGTTAATACTTGATCTATCAATTTTTGCAAACGTTTGTTTTGCCGTTCAATAGTTTGTACCGTGGTTTCTACGATTGCTGGTTGATTTTTAATTTCCTCTTTTTGCAACATTTTTGTTGCCAAAGAAAGTGTTGCCAAAGGTGTTTTTAACTCGTGTGTAATATTGTTTACAAAATCGGTTTTAATATCTGCTATTTTCTTTTGTGTGATTAAGTTTTTAATGGAATAATACAACAATGCAAAAACAATAAAAAAGATGAACACAGAAACAGCTAACAAACCTTTCATTCTGTACAAAACAATGTTTTCCCAATCTTCTACATTCATAAAATCTTGAGTTTCAAATTGTAAATCGTATTTTATAGGGATCTCTTTTCCGTTAACTTTGGTACTCGTTTCATAATTAGTAACCCACATAGAATTGCTAATTCTGTGTGCACTTTTTTCAGGAAATGCTTCACCCATCAATAAAAATTTGGATACTTTTTTGGTTGCTTTAAAAATGGTATCAATCTTTGTTTTGGTACTATCAGTTATGATGATGGTTTTTACTCTTTTCTGAAATTTTAGTTCGTAATCTAAATTCTTCTTAGCCAATTCTTTATTGTATTTAGCTATATACAAGTCGTTTAACGAATCTGTCGTAAGTTTTAGTTGTTGTAAAACGGCTTCCTTTTGTATTCTTTTTACTTGATAATCTATCAGTAATTTTTTGAATTTTTCTTGCCAAATTTCATTGATAGAATCCAGACTTGGCGAAAAATCATCAATACGAGAAATAGACTTTCTCGATTCGGTAATAAAGGCATCTTTTTTTAATTCAAAGGTGTTGTAAATTAAATACCCTTGTATAATAGACAATGCAATTAATCCTAAAACAGCGGTAATAATAAGTATTCGTATTTTTTTTTGCATACCTCAAAAATAACAAATTTGTCTACTAATAAATGATAAAAACAGGGCATTAACCTTCTATTAACTTAAAAACAGAGTAAACTCCATTGTTTAAAGCCCTTTACTTTTTTGTGGTTTTACGTTAATACGACTCAAAACATCTTAACCTCTCTTTAACCAGTACTTAACTTTCTACATCGTTTTTATGTAGCAATTTTGTATCAGAATTAAATATAAAATTATGAAAACCACATTTTTTATCATCGCTTTAAGTATAGTAAGTTTTAGCTCTTTTGCTCAAAAAATAATAATTAGCAACCCTACATCAGAAAAAATAACAATAGACGGAGTTCTTTCTGAAGCCATCTGGAAAAAGCAATTAAGTATCGGTAATTTTAAACAAAACGAACCCAATAATGGAAAAAAAGCAACACAAAAAACCACTATTGCAATTACTAATGATGAAGCTTATTTGTATGTTGCTGCCGAAATTTATAGTACTAAAATTGCTAAAAATTTAACTGCAAGAGATAATTCTGGTATTGCCGATTACTTTGGGGTAATTTTTGACCCTTTTGGAGCAAACCGAGAGGCTTGGGCGTATTTGGTAACACCTGCAAATGTGCAAATTGATATCAAAGTAACCAATAGCAACAACTATGGCGAGTGGAACGCCGTATGGGAATCTGCTGTTAAAATTTATGATAATAAATGGACTATTGAGTTTAAAATACCTTTTAACAGCTTGCGTTTTCCTAAAGAGAACCTCTCTAATTTTAGCATAAATTTTGAACGTTTTGATGCCGCTACCAATGAAGATTCTTTTTGGAATTATGTAAATGCAGATGTAGATGGGTTTTTAAATCAGTTTGGTACCCTAAAAGGAATTAACAAGGTAAATCCACCAATCAACTTATCATTTTTTCCGTTTACTTCTTTTGTGTATGAAAAAAGTCCTGACGGAATTTCGAAAAACAGTTTTAACGGTGGTTTGGATGTAAAATATGTCTATAAAAATGCCTATACCTTAGATATTTCTACCATTCCAGATTTTAGTCAAGCACCTTCTGATGATGAAATTTTAAATTTAAGTCCGTTTGAAATTAAATACGATGAAAACAGGCAATTTTTTGTAGAAGGAACAGAGCTTTTTGACAAAGGAAACTATTTATACACTCGTAAAATTGGCGGAAAACCCATCAACAAAAATAATATTGCACTACAAAACAACGAAGAAATTATTGACAATCCTGTAGCATCTAACATCTTAAATCTTATCAAGTTTACTGGGAAATCTAAAAACGGGTGGTCTATTGGTCTGTTAAACGGAATTACCAACAAAAGTGAAGCGACTATTGTAAATACAAACACGCATCAAACAAGAAAAATCGTGACCAATCCGCTAACCAATTACAATGCTATTGTTGTTGATAAAACACTAAAAAACAATTCGTCCATCACTTTTATTAACAACTCTGTTCTTAGAAGTGGCAATACCTACGATGCCAATTTAACGGTATTATTACTAAAATTATACAACAAAAAACGCTCCTATTCATTTAGCTTAAAAAATGCCATTTCTCAGAAATATTATACAAATACAAAAAATAGTTTTGGACATCAATACCTAGGTGCATTGAGTAAAATTAGCGGGCAATGGACAGGAACTCTTTTGGCATCTTTACAAGACAATACATATGACAATAATGACTTCGGATTTAATAACAGAAACAACAAACTTACCTATTATGCAAAAATTAAATACAACAAAAACAAGGTGAAAAACCTCTTTAATTCTTACAATATTAGTCTGGTACATTTTGAGCGATTTTATTATAGCTTACATCAAAAAGAGCGTTCTTTTTATGAACTAAAATTTTACGGAAACAGAAAAAACAATCATTCAATTTTTGCAGAATTTAGAATAGATAACAAAAGAAAAGATTTCTACGAAGCTCGTGTTACCGATAGAGTTTATAACAAACCCGCATCATTTTCATCATTTTTTGAATATCAAACAAACAGAAATAAAAAAGTGTCTTTTTCAGGATATGCAGGTTATATTAAATACAAAAATTCGGGAATTTACAATTATGAAGCCTACTTTGGTTTCGGATTGTATTCACGAATAGGCGAACACTTATCGCTTAACATTGCCAATTCATTTGAATTGATGCCCAATGAAGCAGGATATTTAACCACAAAAAATACCGATATTATTTTTGGGCAACGAAAAGTAAAACAACTTACCAATCGTTTTAATATTGATTACAACATCAATGCAAACCTAAGTCTTACAACAAGTATCCGCCATTATTGGGTGCAAGTAGCTTATAAAAATCAATTTACCTTGTTGCAAAATGGAGATTTAACCCCCAATAATTACGCTATAAATGTAGCGAACAACAACGCCAACTTTAATACGTTTACCATCGATTTTTTAGCAAAATGGCAATTTGCTCCTGCAAGTCAAATGAGTTTGGGTTATAAAATGGGAGCTAATTATTTTGATACGGATATCAACTCTAAATACGGCGGTAACTTTAAAAATACGCTGAAAGAGAATAAGAGCCACACCGTTTCTTTAAAACTCACCTATTTAATTGACTTTAATCGATTTAAAAAAACATATCAAAAACACTTACAGCGTTTTTGATATGTTTATACTACTTCTTTAATCTCTTATTATAAACAAAAGCCTACACAGCTAACTCAACTTCAACATCAGCCGTTTTAGGGTTTTTATATCTCATTATTAAAATAGCAGCTACTGCACTTATTCCAATAATTGATAACTTATATGATAACGGGATTTCAGCCAATTCTCCTGCTTGAAAAATATTAAAAAACGAATGAAATAATGCTGCCATTACTAAAGATTTAGACCTATCAGCTACAAAACCGATACCATAACTACCAGCAAATAAGGCTAAGAAAAATATTAGATTCCCTACAGAAAGCTCAAAATTTAAATGCCATACAAACCAAAGTACTGCAATCAATAAGTATTTATATACATTCTTCATTCCACTTAATTCTGATTGCAAATATCCTCTCCAACCATACTCCTCAAATGCAGCATATAAGATAAAGGTTCCTATAATTTTTGCAATGCTTCTTGAAGAAAGTCCTAATGAAAAACCTGCTAAAGAAAAAAGTGTAATCGGTATCAATACAATAGCGACCGTTTTTGCAAAACCAAGCGAAAATAATTTTAAAAAATTAGGTCTGTTAAAAAACTTTACCAAAATTAATCCACCAACAAGAGGTCCAATTCCTTGTAGAAGAGCTTTTAAGTAAGGATTTATTTCTGATAAAAAAGATGGGTTTACAACACTTGTATAATATCGTAAAGAAATTGCAATGATAAAGAAAATTGATATTGCTCCTATTTTTTTTGCTTGATCATTCATTCTATTTTTTTTTTTAGTTATTGATACTGCAAATTAACAAATCTTCTATTTGAAACTAAAAAAACTTTTTCTGAGTTGTCGTTTTTGGGATATGAATTGTTGATCATAAATAATCTCTCATTCACATTTGAATTGCATTTGTAAAAAACTAGATGGTCATTGAAAAAATACGAGTCTCAGGTTTTTTATCTAAAAGTCTCAAATCGAAAGCCATACAAATATTACGCACAAACATACGCCCTTCTTCTTTTACTGTAACTTTTAGATTGGTAACCTCTACCAAACCATCTTCTACAATTTCTTTTAAGCGAACAATGATTTCTTTTTTGGTTTGAGCACTCAATTTATCATTCCAATTAGTTTCTAAATTACACATCAAATCTAAAATATGTTTTCTAATCACTAAATCTTCATCCGTTAGTAAATGTCCTCTAAAAATGGGGATTTCACCATTATTTACGACCTCTTGATAGGTTTCTACCGATTTTTCATTCTGTGCAAATCCATACCAAGAATCACTGATTGATGACATTCCTAGACCAATCATCAGCTTCGTTTTTCCTGCCGTATATCCCATAAAATTACGGTGTATTTTTTTAGATTTCATCGATTTATACAACGAATCTGTAGGCAATGCAAAATGATCCATTCCTATTTCAAAATAACCATTATCAAAGAATAACTGCTTTCCTAATTCGTATAGATGACGTTTTTCTTCATCTTTTGGCAAATCATTTTCATCAAAACCTCGTTGACCAACACCTTTTATCCAAGGTACATGCGCATAACTATAATAGGCAATTCTATCTGGTTTTAAAGCAATTGTCTTTTTAATAGTATCTCTAATGGTTGCTTCCGTTTGAAAAGGAAGTCCGAAAATTAAATCATGACTAATAGATGTATATCCAATTTTTCGAGACAAATCATTTACTTTTTTTACCTGCTCAAAACTCTGAACTCTATGAATAGATTTTTGAACTTTGGCATCGTAATCTTGAATTCCGAAACTATTTCTACGAGAACCTAAATTGTACAATGTTTGTAATTGTTCTTCGGATGTATGATTTGGATGCCCCTCATAACTCAATTCAAATCCAGAGAATTTGTCCGCTCTTTCAAAAATACCCTCAATAAGCTTTCGAAGATTATCCGAAGAAAAAAATGTTGGTGTCCCTCCTCCTAAATGAATTTCTCTGATTTTTGGTCGCTCAACCAACAAATTACAATACAAATTCCATTCTTTTAAAACCGTATCTAAATAAGGTTCTTCAACACTATGGCGTTTTGTAATTCGTTTATGGCACGCACAAAATGTACACAAACTTTCGCAAAAAGGTAAATGTATATACAAACTGATTCCTTCGGAATCATTACTTTCTTTAAAGGCTTTTACTGTTGATGCTTTCCAATCTTCCATAGCAATACCTGCTGCATCCCAAAACGGAACGGTTGGATAACTCGTATATCGAGGTCCTGGAATATTGTATTTTTGAATTAAATTTTTCAATTATTTATACTCTTTTACAGCATCAATAAATGCTTTGGCGTTATCTAAAGGAATGTTTGGCAAAATTCCGTGACCTAAATTCACAATATATTTATCTTTTCCGAAGCCATCAATCATCGTCTTTACCATTTTTTTAATTTCTGATGGAGGTGATAATAATCTCGATGGATCAAAATTACCTTGTAAAGTAATGTTTCCTCCTGTTAAATAACGTGCATTCTGTGGCGTAATCGTCCAATCTACACCTAATGCAGATGCATTCGATTTTGCCATGTCTTGCAAGGCAAACCAACATCCTTTTCCGAAAGCAATTACAGGTGCATCATCTTTCAAAGCCTCAATAATTTGATTGATATATTGCCATGAAAATTCCTGATAATCAACAGGAGATAACATCCCTCCCCAAGAATCAAAAATCTGAACCACATCAACTCCTGCTTTTACTTTTGCTTTTAAATACGCAATGGTTGTATCAGTTATTTTTTGCAATAATTGATGCGCTGCCATTGGGTTTGTAAAACAAAACGCTTTGGCTTTGTCAAAGTTTTTACTTCCCTGACCTTGCACTACATAACATAAAATTGTCCATGGAGAACCTGCAAAACCAATTAACGGAACTTCATTGTTTAACAATTCTTTGGTTGCTTTTACGGCTTGAAATACATAATCTAACTCTTCATACACATCAGGAACAATCACATTATCTACTCCTTTTTGATCTCTCACAGGATTTGGCAAATAGGGTCCGAAATTAGGTTTCATCTCTACCTCAATATTCATCGCTTGGGGAATTACCAAAATATCTGAAAATAAAATCGCCGTATCCATCCCAAATCTACGGATGGGTTGCACTGTAATTTCTGATGCCAATTCTGGCGTTCTACAACGTGTGAAAAAATCATATTTTTCACGGATTGCCATAAACTCGGGTAAAAATCTTCCTGCTTGACGCATCATCCAAACTGGTGGACGCTCTACGGTTTCGCCTTTTAAGGCTCTTAAAAATAAATCGTTTTTTATCATTTCTATTTTTATGGTCATTGCAAACAAAGTGAAGCAATCTTAATTAAAAGATTACTTCGTCATTCTTCCTCGTAATGACGGTTTATTTTTTTACATTTTAGCAACCGATCCCATTGCTTTATCAATAGCAATTTCTAATTTTTTAATATCTTTTTTTGTCAATGCAGATGATAAAAACCATGCTTCAAATTGCGAGGGTGGTAAAAACACACCGTTTTTAATCATTTCCCAAAAGAAAATAGCAAATTTTTTGGTATCTGATTTTTGAGCTTCCTCAAAATTAGTTACTTCATCCGAAGTAAAAAATGGATTGATCATCGATCCAAATCTATTTACAGTCAATTCTACATGGTGTTTTTTTGCTGAATTCAACAAAAATCCTTCAATTTCTGAGGCAATTTTATCAAATTTTTGGTATGGATTTTGCTTTTTCAATTCCGTTAACGTTGCGATTCCAGATGCCATTGCTATCGGATTTCCACTCAACGTTCCTGCTTGATACATATCTCCTAAAGGAGATACCATTTCCATAATTTCGTTCCTTGCTCCGTATGCTCCTACAGGAAAACCTCCTCCAATTACTTTTCCTAAACAGGTAATATCTGCTTTCACGTCAAACAATTCTTGTGCACCACCAAATTTAGAACGGAAACCTGTCATTACTTCATCAGCAATTAACAGTATATTATTCTCTTTTGCCAAGGCACTTAACTCTTTTAAAAAATTGTTTTCCGGAAGCACAACACCCATATTACCGCCAACTGGCTCAATAATTACAGCCGCAATATCTTTGTGATTTTTAATATGTTTTTTTACACTTTCTAGATTGTTATACTCGGAAATCAATGTGTTTTTTACGGCATCATTAGGTACGCCTTTACTTCCAGGAATACTCAACGTTACCAAACCAGAACCTGCAGCAACCAATAAAGCATCAGAATGCCCATGGTAACAACCTGCAAATTTGATTATTTTATCCTTTCCTGTAAATGCTCTCGCCAAACGTAATGCGCTTAATACTGCTTCTGTACCTGAATTTACAAAACGAACTTTATCCATACCAGGAAAAGCATCACAAACAATTTTAGCTAGTTTTATTTCATTTTTTGTAGAGGCACCAAAAGTATAGCCATTTTTCAAACTCTTTTTAATAGCTTTTTCTACTTTTTTATGACGATGTCCTAAAATCATTGGTCCGTAAGACAATACCAAATCAATGTATTTGTTACCATCAACATCTGTAATGTTACTTCCTTTTGCTTTTTTGATAAACAACGGATTTCCACCAACAGAAGCGAAAGCTCTAACAGGTGAGTTTACTGCACCTACCAAATGTTTGAGCCCTTTTTTATATAATTTTTGTGATTTTTTGAATTTCATGTTTTATATTTTTATCATTGCTAACAAAGTGAAATAGTCTTTTTATAAAGTAAGATTACTTCGTCATTCTTCCTCGTAATGACGTTAATTTTTTAACAACACCTTCGCTACTTCTTTTGCAAAATAAGTAATAATAATGTCTGCTCCTGCCCTTTTCATAGACAGCAAACTTTCCATCATTACCTTTTCACCATCAATCCAACCTTTTTCTGCCGCTGCCTTTATCATGGCATATTCACCACTTACATTATAACAAGCAATGGGTCTATCAAACGTGTTTTTTAAATCTCTGATGATGTCTAAATAAGACAATGCTGGTTTTACCATTAAAATATCAGCGCCTTCTTGATCATCAAAAGTGGCTTCTCTCATTGCTTCATCTCTATTTGCAGGATCCATTTGGTAAGTTCTTCTATCACCAAAAGTGGGCGCAGAATCTGCTGCATCTCTAAACGGACCATAAAAGGCGGAAGAGTATTTTACAGAATATCCCATAATTGGTAAATCAGCAAACCCTGTATTGTCAAGAGATTCTCGAATCATTGCAACCGTTCCGTCCATCATACCTGAAGGAGCAATCATATCAGCACCTGCTTTGGCGTGCGAAATGGACTGTTTGGCTATATTTACTAAAGTAGCGTCGTTATCTACATCATTATTATGGATAATTCCGCAGTGACCATGAGAAGTATATTCGCAAAAACAAACATCTGTAATTACATATAAACTTGGGTAATTCTTCTTAATAAATCGAATGGCTTGTTGAATGATTCCATTGTCAGACCAAGTTTCAGAACCTTCTTCGTCTTTATTTGTTGGTATTCCGAAAAGCAATACTGCAGGTAGTTTTAAAGCCAGCACTTCGTCTAATTCTTTAGAAATTTTATCCAAAGAAAAACGTTTGATTCCTGGCATGGAAACAATTTCCTTTTCAATATTTTCTCCTTCTTCAATAAATAATGGGTAAATTAAATCATCAACAGAGAGTTTATTTTCTCTTACCAACCTTCTAATTCCTTCTGTTTTTCTAAGTCTTCTTGTTCTAAACATGCTTACCATTATTCTATTATATGAGGTTTCTGCCTTTGCAGAAATGACAACTTATTGTATTACTCTTTTACAAAATGTAAGCTCACCAATTCTACCACACTTTCTACTGTTGGTAAATTAGCTACTTCTACTTTTTCAAAGTGTTTTCTTGCTTCTTTCGCAGTGCTTTCTCCGATACAAAAGGCTACTTTATTTGGCTTGTTTTTTTGCAAATAACTCTCTATTGTTGACGGACTATAAAACAGCACTCCATTTACATCATCAGCTACATTTACTGGGCTATACATTGTTTTATACGCTTCCACTTCGTTGACTCTAATCCCACTTTTTAACAATATGGTAGGTAAAATATCCAATCGTAAATCACTACAGAAATAGGTTACTTCTTGTCCTTTTATTTCTTTGGATAAAAATTCTGCTAACTTTTCTGCATTCTTCGCTGCGTGCACCACTCTCCCTATTCTGCTTTCTATCAGTCGTTTGGTTCTTCTTCCTACGCAATAGATGTTCTTAAACTGCAATTCATCCTTTGTAAAACTGTTTAAAATAGATTCCACACCATTTTTACTAGTGATAATTACATTTTCAATTTCATTTTTAATCGTTTTGGGCGTAATTCTATTAAAACGGATTTTAATAAAATCGCTATCTAGAACATCCATCGAAGGTGGAAATAAACTCTTCTGAATTTCTGATAATTTTTTGGTAGAATACACCGAAAACTCTTTGTTTTCAACTTCTTTTACTTCCATCAACTCTTTTGCACCTTTGTTAATAAGATAGTCAGCACAATCTTTTGCTAAATATCGATGCCTATTTACAGGAGCGGTTTTGGCAACTGTAATTTTTTTTGTCCCTTCTCTATTCAGAACAATTCCTTTAAAATTGATTTCTTCTGTTTTTTCGTGAATATACGCTAAAGCTCCTATTGGCGCTGTACAACCACCTTCTAATCGGTTTAGAAAATCACGCTCAATATTTACACAAACCTCTGTTGGTCTGTGGTTTAATTGCTCGCAAGCATCTTTTGCATAAGCATCTTTTTCTAAAGCGGTAATCATAACTGTACCTTGTGCTGGTGCAGGAACCATCCAACTTAAAATAACCGCATCTTTAGGTCTTTTATCGATCCTCTCTAACCCTGCCGCTGCAAAAATAGCTCCGTCCCAATCGTTATCATTTAGTTTCTCTAAACGTTTATTTATATTTCCTCGTAAGCCAACTACTTTATGTGTTGGATATCGGTGTAACCACTGTGCTTTTCTACGCAAACTCCCTGTGGCGATAATTCCGTTGGGTTGACCGAAAAACTCTTCGTTGTCCTTTAAAACCAAAATATCGCTATAATTCCCTCTTCTTAAAACTGCTGCTTGTACAATGCCTTCTGGTAAAACCGTAGGAACATCTTTTAATGAATGTACTGCGATATCAATCTCATCATTCAACATTGCAATGTCTAAGTTTTTGGTAAAAATGCCTGTAATTCCGAGTTCGTACAAGGGTTTGTTTTGAACTAAATCTCCTGTTGATTTTATTGGAACAATCGTTGTTTTATAGCCTAATTCTTCTAATTTACTTTTCACTTCATTGGCTTGCCATAATGCCAATTCGCTATCGCGAGTTCCTATTCTAATTACCTTTTGCATTGATTTTACTTTGTTTCAAAAACACTATTCATTACTTGAATACTTTCTGGTACCGAAGTTTTTTCATCCTTCAAGTGCTTCACAAATTGTGTTGTTATTTTTTGTATAAATCTTGATGTAATTGCTGTTGCTTGCTCTTCATCAAAACCTTTTATTTTTTTGCGATGAAATGCGATTTCATTTTTTTGAATTTCTTCTAACGATTGTTTTAACGCACTTATTGCTGGCACAAATCTACGATGATTTAACCACTCTGTAAACTCTTGAGAGTTTTTCTCTATGATTGCTTCTGCAAAAGGAATTTCTTGCTGACGTTTTGCTAGAGTTTCATCGGTTACCTTAGACAATTCATCTACATTTATTACAGTAGTGTTTTTAAAATTTTTAACATCCTCAGAAACATTTGCAGGCATTGATAAATCTAAAATCCACATTTTTTTTTCTGACGAAATATGTTCTGATGTAATGGTTGGAAAATTTGCACCTGTAGAAACAATTAAAATATCTGCTTTTACAATTTCTGATGCTAAATTTTTAAAAAATCCTTTTCTAATTGATGGATTTTCAATTAGAAATTTATCTGTTTTTTCTTCGGTTCTATTAATTAAAGTCAGCCTCTCATTACCTGTATATTCTACTAAATTTTTACAGGTATGTTTTCCCATTTTACCCAATCCGAAGGCTAAAATACTTTTAGTATTATAACCAGGCACATTATTAATTATATATTGAATGGCAGCATACGAAACTGATGTAGTGCCAGAACTTAATTTTGTTTTATTCTTAACCTGTTTACTCGCTTGCATAATACTATTTAACAAACGCTCAAAATAGGCATTTATAGTTCCTTCTTTTTTTGCTAATTTAAAAGATTGACGCAATTGACCCACAATTTCATAATCACCTAAAATCTGACTTTCTAAACCTGTACCTATTCTAAATAAATGATGTATCGCTTCTTTGTTTTTATATACATTAGATACTTTTACAAAATCTTCTACAGAACCATCAGAGTATTTACACAGCAAACTAATTAACTTAAAAGGATGTGCTACCAAACCTGTAATTTCTGTTCTATTACAAGTAGAAAGTACAAAAATACCGTCAATTCCGTTTTGTTTAGCCTCGTGTAACAATGCTATTTGATTTTCTTTGGATAAAGAAAAACTTCCTCTTATTTGCGCATCCGCTTTTTTGTAGCTTACACCAATATTGTATAAATTAGTATGTTCTCTTTCTGTTTGCATTGAACCTTTTAAAAAGTTTTTCAAAAATAAATAGTTTGTTTTTATAAAAGTATCGCTTAAAGAACTATAAATGTCGCTTTTTATTTTTTAACTATTTTTTAATTATAAAATCACTAAAAAGATTACTTTTGCTGACAATTCAAGTAATAGCAATTTGTTAATATAGAATTATTCTAAATAATATTGTTTTAAAAAGTAAATATTCTAATGGCAAAAAGTATCGCAATAAATCCAACAGAAGAAATTTATATTGAAAACGGATTTTATATACTTTATTTTCAAAATGATAGCGAAAATCTACAGCAGTTTGAACGAGAAATTGATAGTACTTTTATTCAAATCCATTTTTGTTTAAAGGGCAATATAAAATTTCTTTTTAATCAAGGAACTTACACTTTTAACGTCTTAGATAAACGTGTTATTTTACTATATAATCCACAACAAAAATTACCAATACAACTAGATATACTCCCAAAAACAGCATCCGTTTCTTTGTTGATTTCTATTAAAAACTTTCATTCGCTTTTTTCTAAAGAAGCGAGTTATATTCCTTTTTTAAGTGAGCAAAATAATCAGAAAAAATATTATGATGATAGTAGTATTAAACCTAGAGTTTTTGAGGTTTTACAACAAATTATCAATCCAAGCATTAACAATTCTATCAAAAATTTATACATCAAAGGGAAAGTATATGAATTATTAAGTTTACATTTTCAAAAAGAAGAAGATGCTAACGGAGAGTATTGCCCTTTTTTAGTGGATGAAGAAAATGTAATAAAAATTAGAAAAGCAAAAGACATTATTATCTCTAGAATGGCAGAACCACCAAGTTTACAAGATCTTTCTAATGAAATAGGGCTAAATTTAAAAAAACTGAAAGAAGGCTTCAAGCAAATTTACGGAGACACTGTGTATAGTTTTTTATTTGATTACAAAATGGAACATGCTAAAAAACTTTTAGAAAGCAAAAAATATAATGTAAACGAAGTGGGCCTTAAAGTTGGATATAGTACTGCAAGTCATTTTATTGCTGCATTTAAAAAGAAATTTGGCACCACACCTAAACAGTATGTCATCAGCAAAGACTCTTAAAAATGAAACAGTTACATCATTCAGAAATAAAAAACAAACAACAGCAATTTCCTATTACTATTGTTTGTGACGCCATTAGAACACCTGAAAATATTGGCATGTGCTTTCGAATTTCAGAAAGTTTTGGTGTAGAAAAAATCTATTTACACGAAAGCTCTCCATCCGTAGAAAATAGAATTGTAAAAAAAACAGCTAGAAATACTTTACAACAAATTCCGCATGATAGATATCATGATTTTTCAACACTTATTCATCAATTAAAAAAAGAAGGAAATACTATTATAGGTATCGAAATTACAGATAAAAGTATTGACATTCAGCAATACGATTTTACAAATCATCAAAAAATAGTATTGCTTTTAGGAAGTGAGCGAAACGGAATAGAAAACATACATTTAGCAGACGCTACAGTTGCCATACCGATGTATGGGGCAAATTCTTCTATGAATGTAATTCATAGTTTGGCAATTACACTTTATGAAACCACTAATCAACAAAACAAAAAGACACATAAATGAAAGGAGTTTTACTTATAAACCTCGGCTCACCAGAAAGCACTTCTGTAAAAGATGTTAAAAAATATTTAAACGAATTTTTAATGGATGAGCGTGTAATTGACATTCCGTACTGGAAACGTTTTTTACTGATAAAAGGAATTATTCTGCAAACCAGACCTAAAAAAGCAGCAGCAGCCTATAAAAAAATTTGGTGGAAAGAAGGATCTCCGTTAGTTGTAATTTCTGAACGTTTTACAAAAAAAGTACAAGAAAAATCTACTATCCCTATTGCTTTGGCAATGCGCTACGGAAGCATGAGTATTCAAAAAGGCCTCAAAACTCTTACAGATAAAGGTGTTGATGACATTTTAATTGTTCCGTTATATCCGCATTTTGCAATGTCATCTACAGAAACGGTTACAGTAAAAGTTGAGGAAATCCGTGAAAAATACTATCCATTAGTAAAAACAACGGTGTTACCTTCTTTTTACAATCATCCTGATTACATAAAAGTAATGAGTAGCAACATTAAAAAGCATTTACAGGATTTTGAATATGACCATATTTTGTTTTCTTACCACGGATTGCCAGAACGCCACATCATCAAAGCAGACCCAACAAATAACCACATTAAACTTATTACAAATAAAGATTGTTGTAGTATAGATTCTGCTTCCATAGACACTTGTTACCGACAACAGTGCTTTGAAACTACTAAAGAAATTGTTAAACTTTTACAATTAAAAGAAGGAACTTATAGCAACTCTTTTCAATCGAGAATGTTAAAAGATCCTTGGTTAAAACCCTATACTGATTTTGAATTTGTACGTTTGCATAATGAAGAAGGGAAGAGAAAATTAGCAGTAATTACTCCTGCCTTTGTTGCCGATTGCCTAGAAACCTTAGAAGAAATTGCGATTGAAGGAAAAAAACAATTTTTAAATGCTGGTGGTAGTCATTACAAACATATTCCTTGTATGAATGATAATGACGATTGGGTACAAATAATGAATAACTGGATTGACAAATGGATCGGATAACCTTCTGTTTACAGGTATTCAGCTAATAATTTTAGTAACTAAAAATATACGTTATGGATTTTTTATATGTAAAATCACTACACATTATCTTTGTAATTACCTGGTTTGCAGGTTTGTTTTATATCGTTCGTTTATTTATTTATCATGCAGAAGCAGAAAAAAAACCAGCACCTGCCAAAGAAATTTTACAAACACAATACAAATTAATGAGCAAACGTTTGTGGTATATTATTACATGGCCATCGGCAATTTTAGCCAGTTTTTTTGCTTTTTGGTTGTTATATAAAAATCCTATTTACCTAGAACAACCTTGGATGTTGGTAAAACTTTCTTTTGTAATTGTTCTCTATTTTTATCATGGAGCTTGCCACTCAATTTACAAACAGCTACAAAATAATATGGTAAAACACACCTCTTTTAAACTTCGAATCTTTAACGAAGTGGCTACGATTCTTTTGTTTGCCATTGTATTTTTAGTCGTTTTAAAAAATGCTATCAATTGGATTTGGGGTGTTGTTGGTATCGTTTTAGTGTCTATTTTATTGATGATGAGTATAAAACTCTACAAAAAAATAAGAACTAAAAAAGATTGGGATACATTTGAAGAAAAATTATTGGAGGAGGATGAATAAAAATATACCTATACATAGGTATTGCATCATTTTCATTACATATATACTTTTGAGATCTAACATCAAAAACATATAATTATGAAAAAATTACTAGTATTCATTCTAATAGGAGCTTCAATTATTTCTTGTCAATCAAATGACGACGACCCAAGTTCAGACCCACTTATTGGAAAATGGCAAAGACACCAGGTTATTAGAAACGGAATAGACACAACTACTGATTGCGATAAAAGACCTATAGTAGAATTTAAAAAAACCGAAACATATACCTTTAATCATTTTGAAATTAATAATGGAGATTGCATTTCTGAAACAGAGAATGGACAGTGGATTAAAGAAAATAATATTTATAAAACTTATGACAATGGTGAATGGAAGCCGTTTAACATAAATTTCGAAAACAGTAATAATACTTTCTACACAGAAAGTTCTAACACTTATCAAGGTGTAACCTCTACACACAAAGAAGTCTGGAAAAGACTATAAATTGATGAATTTCAAAAAACTAAAAACTCACTATAATAAGTGAGTTTTTTTTTATGATTTTATAGACTGCTCAAAAGGTATTCTATTTACAATACTACGTCCTAAAGTAATTTCGTCGGCGTATTCTAATTCATCACCTACCGATATTCCTCGTGCAATTGTTGAAGTAGTAATATTACATTTTTCAATCTGTTTGTAAATATAAAAATTGGTAGTATCTCCTTCCATTGTAGAGCTTAATGCAAAAATCAATTCTTTTACTTCACCTTCTTTTACTTTTCTTACCAAAGAATCTATCTGTAAATTTTGAGGACCAATACCTTCAATCGGAGAAATTTTCCCTCCCAAAACATGATACAAACCATTAAACTGTGCCGTACTCTCAATTGCCATCACATCTCTAATATCTTCTACTACACAGATAATATCAGGGTTCCGCTTTGGGTTTTTACAAATATCACACAAAACGGTATCCGAAATATTATGGCATTTCTCGCAAGATTTTACATCATTCCGTAAACTCGTTAAAGCAGTTGCCAAATAACTTGTATGCTCTTTGGGTTGCCGTAATAAGTGTAACACCAAACGTAATGCCGTACGTTTACCAATTCCTGGTAATCGAGACACTTCGTTTACAGCATTTTCTAATAATTTAGATGAAAAATCCATGGTTGCGAAATTACAATTTTACAAATAAAATCCTATCTTCGTAACACTAATTTTTAAATTTAAGAATGCAACCAATTCATATTTTATTAATAATTCTGGGATATTTTGGTTTGTTATTATTCGTCTCCTTTTTAACAGGAAAAAACGATTCTAACGAAACTTTTTTCAAAGCAAACAAACAGTCACCTTGGTATGTAGTTGCCTTCGGAATGATTGGCGCCACACTCTCTGGCGTTACATTTATATCAGTACCTGGAATGATTGGCGGACAACAATTTGCTTATATGCAAGGCGTTTT
>CAZZNK010000038.1:0-21639 GCA_964655585.1 uncultured Flavobacteriaceae bacterium | reverse complement strand
TAATCAATTAATTATTGTGAAAAACAACTTGAAAAAGTGTGAGTTTGCCCTGTTTAAGTATTACTTCTTTTAGGATGACGTATTAATTTTTCTTAATGCGTTTGTCATTAGCTACTTTTTTCAATGGAAACTGAAGGTGTGTATATAGGGTAGATAAAAATCATTTCGGAAATAGCGAGAAGAGAAGTATTCTGACTACTTCTTTTCATTGATGGATAAAGATAAATGAGCTAGGAGTTGTATATTTTAAAGAATTATAATTACCTATATAACTTAATTAAAAAACAAAATAGAATGAAAGATATATTTAAAAATAGTCTAAGTAGAGAAGAAATGAAAATTACTTTTGCAGGGGGTATGGATGAAAGCTGTCCTATGCCTGGAAGTATATGTAATGTAAATATTTCCTCTTGTGGTAGTTTAGTATGTGTTGTTGTTTCTGGAAGCTGGGGTACTTGTGAAATACAGTAATAATAGTTTAGACATAAAACACTCTTTAATAAAATACTCTTTATTAATAAAATATAGAGTGTTTTTTATGCCTAATAATAATTATGAAAAAGCAAAATAAAAATTATATTTTTATAAAACACCTTGATGTTCAAAAAATTGAAGTAGATAGAATGGAATTTAATTTTCAATTAGAAACGCATCCAGATTATCCTTCTTTATTGTCGTTTTATGACGCTCTAAATTTTTATAATATCAATAGTTTTGCTACAAAAATTATTGATAAATCAATACTAAATCTACCAACTTATTTTATAGCTGAAATAAAACAAAACAATGAAACTCAATTAGTATTAGTTCAAAAAAAGCATACGAATTATCTTATAAATTTTAATAATAAAATTATCAAAATCCTTTCTAAAGATGAGTTTAAACATGCTTGGACAGGTATCGTATTAATAATTGAAAATGATAGAGAGTATGAAAATAATAGTCAAAGTTTTTTGTTTTTACAAAAAACAGGTATTTTACTTACCATATTGTTAGTAGCTTATTTTTCGCTAGGGATAGCTATATCTTTATTTTTAATATTTAGTGGTGTTTTTTTATCTATTGAAGCCATAAAACAAGGGTATCATATTGAAACTAATTTTTCTTCTAAGTTTTGTAAAGCTACAGCAGAATTAGATTGTAACACAATTATAAATTCTAACAAATTTAAAATTTTTGACACCTTTGGTTTTAGCGACATGAGTATTGTATTTTTTATAACCCAATTTATAAGTTTACTGTTTTTTGTTTTTACAAATACTGTTATGGATTATACAAAAATCTCTCTTATTTTACTAACCTTATCTATACCAATAACTTTGGTATCTATATATTACCAATGGAGAGTCGCAAAAAAATGGTGTGTAGTATGTTTAGGTATTATAGTTGTGTTGTATGCCGAATTAATTACAGCTTCCTTATTTTATTATAATACAATACCTAATAATATTTATATTAATTTAAGAACAATTTTTTATTTTAGTATTTCATTTATCATCCCTTTAATTAGTTGGGTTCTTATAAAGCCTATTATTACCAAGTATTACACATTACAATCAGAAAATAAAAAATTGTTTAAATTTAAAAGAAATTTCTCTTTGTTTAAGCACTCTTTATTAGTGGAAAGAAAAATTGACTCTAAAAATTTAGAGTCTGTTATGTCAGTTGGTAATAAAAATTCAAAATTAAAAATATCAATTGTAACTAATCCTATGTGTAATTTTTGCAAAAAAGCTCATACTATAATAGAAGAATTATTGCAAAAACATTCAGATAATATTCAGATTAATATTCATTTTTCATTTATTCCGTCAGATAAAAATGATTCTTTTAAAAACCTTTTACATCATAAGCTGGTAGAAATTTATTTAAAGCAAGGAGAACAAAAGTTTATGGATGCTTTAGGGAGTTGGTTTAAAAATAAAGATTTTGAAAAATGGTTTTCTAAATATGGTAAAAATATAGCTGTAGATAAAAAATCAGAAATTCAAAATATATTACAGAATCAGCATGAAAATAATCGAAAAAACAATATTTTGTTTACACCTTCACTCTTTATTGGTAAATAGAGTTTTCCTAAAGTTTATGAGATAGAAGATATTAAATTGTATATTGATGAGTTATTAGAAGATTTAGAAACTTTAAACTAAAAAAAATGAAAGACACAATAATTATACTAATAGTAGTATTACTTTTTTCTTGTAAAAAAGAAAATAAAAAGTTTGAAAAAAGTGATAAATTAATAACCATTAGCGGTAACATAAAAAACCTACAAGATAGTACATTGGTTGTCTTAAAAAGGAAAAATAGTAAAAAAATAGACACAGCCTACGTTTCTCAAAATTCTTTTTCTTTTGAGGTAAAAAAAGATACACTAGCATTCAATATTTCATCTTTAGCATTTTTAACTAAAAACAAGAGCTCTTTTTATTTTGGAAAACAAAAAATAAATCCCATTCTTTTTTGGGATGAGAATACAAATATAGAGTTTGAAGGAGATATTAAAAAACCAAATACGATTAGCGTAATAAGTACTCATAATATTTATAATGAATTTTGGAAAATTCCTTATAGCTATAATTCTAAAATAGAAAATCTGTTTAAGTCTAAAAAAAGTAAAGAAAGAAAGAGAGAAATATTGCAATTATATATGGATAGTATAAAGAAAAAGCAAGTTGAACTTATTTTTAAAAACCCAAATAATTCTTATTCTCTGTATTGTATGATTTTTTTTAGAAGTAACTTTTTTTCTTTAAAAGACCTTCATTTTCTTTACAATAAACTAAGTGACTCTTTAAAAGAAAGTAAAAGAGGGCAACTTTTAAAAGGGTATGTTTTTATTGAGAGAATAAAAATAGGAGAGCATTTTAAAGATTTTGCGGCAAGAGATTTAGAAGGTAATACCGTTAAATTATCTGATTTTAAAGGAAAAATTATTGTGTTAGATTTTTGGGCAAATTGGTGTAAATGGTGTCATATTCAAAATAAAGAAGAGTTTACTCCATTGTATAAAAAATATAAAAAAGAAATAGTTATTATTAGCTACGCTTTAGATGAAAATGTACCTGAATGGGAAGCGTCTAGCAAAAAAGATTTTATTACTTGGGTAAATTTATCTAATTTAAAAGGCACTAAAGACTCTGTTTCATACCAATATGGAGCAACGGCATTACCACATACTTTTTTAATTGATAAAAAAGGAATTATTATTAAACAATACACAGGTTATAGTGGTAAGAATATTATTGAAGAAGATATAAAAAAGTTGTTATCAAAATAAAGAGTAATTTTTAATTGAAACCCAACACATCATTTTGTGTTGGGTTTTTAATAATAATAAAATGAAAATAAAAAACATTATTTTACCCCTAATTTTACTTTTCTTCATAAGGTGTCATAAGGAGAAAAAAGAAAAAAGGCTAAATTTTAAAAATAAAATAATATTAATTTTTGGACATAGAACTTATAAAAATGATACACTTATAGTTAATAACAAAAGAGCTTATAAAATAGAACCTTCTATTTCTTATACTAAAGAATTGGATTTTTCAGAAACATTTTTATCCCCTAAAAATTATTTAAAAAATGATACAGTTATAATTAATACAAGAAGAAATATTATTTTACATCATCAATATCATTATTACTATAATTCTATTTATATATTTAAACCAGGAGACACAGTCTTATTTAATTACATAAATGATGCTCCTCATTGTATAATTAAAAATAGAGAAAGTAAAAATTTAAATTCAGAAACTCTATTTAATCTACAAAACAAAGTATTAGAAAGTGATATGGAGTTTTTAATAAAAAATAATAGATTTAGAAATAAGCGAGAAAAAAAAGACTATACCTTTCTTTTATTAAAAAATAATAATAAAAAAATGGAATTTATTGACTCCGCAAAATTGGAAAAAAAAACAATCTATTACATAAAGAAAAACATTGAATTAGAAAAAAGAAATTTATTTTTTAAAAAAGAAAAATTAAACAATGACTCTCTTCTGGTTCTTAAAAATTACCGAAAACTTCTTAATTCTTTCGTAATAAATCATTATAAAATTAAATCTTTAAAAACACCCTCAGGTCGGAAAACGGATAGTAAATCTGCTTTTGATTCAATAATAGAATCTCCTTTATTTACGAGATTTGAAAAAAAATACTTACTTTTTTATCATTTAAAAGGTATAATAAATAATTTTTCTTCAAACGATATAACCACATATTACAGTAAGTTTAAACAAGAAGTTAAAGACACTTTTCTCTTGAAAAAAATTACAGATCAATATTTGTTGAATTTTTTAAAATTAAAAAGAGAGAGAAATTTTGTTTATTTGACAAATTTAGAAAAAGAAAAACACACTTTAAAGAAAGTACTTAATAAACACAATGGAAAAGTAGTATATATAGATTTCTGGGCAAGTTGGTGTGCTCCCTGCAGAGCAGAAATGCCATCATCTAAAAAAATACAAAAAGACTATAAAGATAAAAACATTGTATTTATTTACATCTCTACTGATAAAGATTTCCAAGAATGGGAAAAAGCATCTAAAGAAGAGGGACTTTTATTTAATGAAAATAATTTTTTGTGCATTAACTACCCAAAAGCTAATTTTTATAAAGAATTACAACTAAAAACAATACCGAGGTATTTGTTATATAATAAAAAAGGAGAGTTGATACATACTAATGCACCAAGACCTAGCAGTAAAGAACTAAGAAAATTAATAGATAAACTTTTAAAAGAACAAGTAATTAGGTGACTTTATATTTTACTCGAGCTCTGTGTAGAGCTTGAGTTTTTATCCTTTTTTATATTAACTCTTCGCTTCTTGGATTTAGACACTTTATTAAATTAAAATTATGAAATTTTTTATATATGCATTGTTATTTATATCATTCAGTTGTAAAAATGATAAAAAAATACTAAAAAAAAATTATATAACTATTCACGGAAGTTCTGATGATTCATCATTTATTAAGCATTTAAATATTATCAATTATTCTTATTTTAATTCTACAAATCATAAATTTAAAGCTAAAAACGTAGAAATAAACTCTTTAAATTTAAAACTAAAAAAAATTTATAAACCTCAGTTAATGGAGTTAATGGCTTTTGGGAAAGATGTTTTTCATAATACTAAAATTTTTGTCACACCAGGAGATAGTATAGAATTAAAAGTAAAAAAAGGAAGACTTGTCTTTAAAGGGGAAAATGCTGCACAGTATAATTTTTATCTTCAATTAGATAGTACAAATTCTCAGTGGTCAAAAATTAGTTTCAAAAACTATAAAGGTATTGAAAAATATAAAAAAGAATGTAAACTTCTTTATAATTACAGAAAAACTTTTCTAAAGGCGTATATTTTTAAGCATAAAAATGTTTCTAAAGAGTTTGTAGAAAAGGTGAAAGCAGATTTAAAACATGAATATCTATACAACTTAATTTCTCCTAGAAAATATCAAGGATACAACAATACAAATATAAACTCTAGTGATTTATCAAAAGTAATATATGACTCAAACAAAAATGAAGACGAGTTTTTTGATTTAAAGAACTATTTAGATAACCCCAAAATTAGAGATTTTAATCGACCCGAATTACTTACTAATGATTCCTTTAAACAAAGTTTAATTCCTTTTGTTCGTCAGTATTTTATTCAGAATGAGGAAGAACCTTTTACTATTAAGGCTTTCAATACTGAATTAGAGTTTATTCAGAAAAATTTTGATATTGATATTGTTAAATATGCAGAAGGAAAAATGATTACAGATTATTTTGAAAAGGGCTTAGGGAAAGATAAAATTAGTAAAGCCTTTTTAAAAAATAAAATTAAAGAATATAAAAAGTTAAAAATTAGTCCAACATATTTAGAAGCGGTTTCTGAAGTAGAAGCAGATTTAAACGCTATAAAAACGACAGATTTAAAAGGGTTAAAAGAAAAATTTATTACTTTACAGAATGACACATTAACTCTTGACTCTATATTAAAAACAAGTAAGATAAAAATCATTTGCTTTTGGGCAAGTTGGTGCGAACCATGTATAAGAGATATTATTGCCTCAAAAGAGATAAAGGTGAATTTAAGAGAAAGATATAACGTCGAATTTATTTACCTTTCCTTAGATAAAAACACAAAAAAATGGCTTAAAAAAAGTGCTTTTTTAAGTACATACTTAGAAAACGTAAAGCAATATAAAATTCTGAATCTTAAGAAATCTCAAATACTTAAGTCTTTTCAAATGGATATTAAAAATGGGATTATGATACCGAGATATATAGTTTTAGGAGAAAAAAATGAAATTATAAGCAACAATGCTCCTAAAATATCTAATAAAAAAGAATTGGAAAAAATAATTTCTGAAATAGAATAGTTCTTTAAGTATAGATAAATGTCTAAATTCCCAACCTACCAACAAACAGAAGCCAAAGATTGCGGCCCAACGTGTATAAAAATCATTGCCAAATATTATGGTAAGCTCATAAACACACAGCAATTACGGAATTTAAGCGAAACCACGCGAGAAGGTAGTAGTTTATTGGGTTTAAGTGATGCCGTAGAGTCTATGGGCTTTAAATCTTTAGGAGTAAAACTCTCTTACAAAAAACTCTTAGAAGCGCCTTTACCTTGTATTGTACATTGGAATAAGAACCATTATGTGGTATTGTATAAAATTAAAAGCCCATCTTCCGTCTTCCTAAAGAGAAGAAACTCAATAAAGTCTTCGACTTTATATATTTCTGATCCTGCCCATGGCTTAATCAGCTACACGAAAGACGAATTTATAAAACATTGGATAGGTAACAATGCAGATGAAAATACGGAAGAAGGCATTGTATTATTAGTAGAACCTACCCCGCTATTTTATCAAACAGAATTTGACAAAGACGAAAAATTCGGGTTTAGTTTTATCTTTAAATACCTTTTTAAGTACAAAAAATTTCTAATTCAATTAATTATTGGCTTATTAGCAGGTAGTTTATTGCAATTAATTTTACCTTTTTTAACCCAAAGTGTGGTAGATGTAGGTATTAAAAATCAAGACATTCATTTTATATACCTCATTCTATTTGCACAACTCTTTTTGTTTATAGGTAAGGCATCCTTAGAAATAATTAGAAGTTGGATTCTTTTACACCTAAGTACACGCATCAATATTTCGTTAATTTCAGATTTTTTTATCAAATTGATGAAATTACCTATTTCTTATTTTGATGTGCGGATGACAGGAGATTTATTACAACGCATTAATGACCATAAACGAATAGAAAGAATACTCACCACATCTTCATTAACTGTTTTATTTTCATTTTTCAATCTGATTATTTTTAGCATTGTGTTAGGCTATTACAGTATGCAAATTTTTGCAGTTTTTGTAATCGGAAGTGTTTTGTATTTTGCATGGGTATTATTTTTCTTTAAAAAGCGAAAAGAGTTAGATTACAAAAGGTTCTCAGAAGTTAGCCAAGAGCAAAGCAAGGTAATTGAGCTGATTAACGGAATGCAAGAAATAAAACTACACAATGCAGAAAGACGTATGCGTTGGAACTGGGAATACGTGCAAGCACGTTTATTTAAAGTTGCTACAAAGAGTTTAGCTTTAGAACAAACCCAAAGCGTAGGCTCTAACTTTATCAATGAGATAAAAAATATGTTTGTGACTATTCTCTCTGCAAAATTAGTCATTGACGGAGAAATTACGCTGGGTATGATGATGGCAATCAGTTATATCGTTGGGCAATTAAATGGACCAATAACCCAACTCATCAATTTTATGAGAGATGTACAAGATGCACAAATTTCAATTGATAGATTAGGTGAAATTCATAATATGGATAATGAAGAAAACCCAGAAGATGAAAAAGTAACTACCATTCCAGAAAATGCAACGATTAAATTAAACAATATTACGTTTAGATATACTGGAGGACTAGAACCTGTGCTAAAAAATTTATCCTTAGAAATTCCTGCCAATAAAACCACTGCCATTGTAGGTGTAAGCGGTAGTGGGAAAACAACACTAATGAAACTATTGTTAGGATTTTATCAAGTAGATAAAGGAGAAATAATGATTGAGAAATTCAATCTTAAAAACATATCACAAAAAGTATGGAGAGCAAACATAGGCGTAGTAATGCAAGAGGGCTACATTTTTAATGATACCATTGCTAAAAATATTGCCGTAGGAGAAGATTATGTAGATGTTAAGAAGTTACAACATGCTATTAATGTTGCCAATATTAACGATTATATAGATGGATTGCCTTTAGGATACAACACCAAAATAGGAAGCGAAGGCTCAGGATTAAGTACAGGGCAAAAACAACGCTTATTAATAGCACGTTCTGTGTATAAAAATCCGAAGTTCTTATTTTTTGATGAAGCCACTAGTGCCTTAGATGCCAATAATGAAAAAGTAATTATGGAAAACCTCAATACTTTTTTTGCTGATAAAACAGCTGTAGTAATTGCACATCGGTTAAGTACGGTACAAAATGCACATCAAATAGTGGTATTAGACAAAGGAAAAATTATAGAAAAAGGAAATCATACAGAATTGATTGCACTAAAAGGAAGTTATTACCATTTGGTAAAAAATCAATTGAATTTAGGAAAATAACGTCATTACGAGTGTTCATTGAGCGTAGTCGAAATGAAAAACGAAGTAACCTGTCGATAAAAAGCAACAGATAGCTTCGTTCCTCGCAATGACAAAAAGGAAAATAATGCCACAAGAAAGAGAAGACATACATATAAGAAGCGAAGAAGTACAAGAAATACTAAGCTATGTCCCTAACTGGATGATTCGTTGGGGAAATACCCTATTATTATTTCTAATTATTGGGTTGTTATGTATTACTTGGTTTGTAAAATATCCAGATGTAATTATAGCCGAAGTAATGATTACCACTACATTTCCACCAGAAAAAATTTATGCAAAATCTAGTGGGCAATTTGAAGTAATTTTAGTGAAAGACGGTGATGCTGTTTTAAATAAACAACCTTTAGCTGTTATAGAAAATAGTGCATATTTTAAAGATGTATTACTCTTAAAAAGTATTGTAGATACCTTACAAGTTAATCACGAAAATTTTCAATTTCCAATGAATGAAGTTCCGCCATTGGTTTTAGGAGAAATTACCACTGTTTATGCACAATTTGAAAACAGCTATTCAGATTACTTACTAAACAAGCAGCTAAATCCATATAAGTCAGAATCTTTTGCAAATAAATTTTCATTGATTGAAGCAAAAGGGAGGTTGCAAAATTTACACTATCAAAAAGAGCTCAATAAAAAAGAACTTTCTTTTAAGAAAAAAGATGTAAAAAGACAGAAAAACTTATTTGAAAAAGGGGTGATTTCTGCCAAAGAATACGAACAAAAACAGCTGGAATATTTACAGGCTCAAAGAACCTATAAAAATTTAGAATCTTCCATCTCTCAAATGCGTGAATTGATTAGTAATTCTCAAAAAAATGTAAAAGGGACAAACATTAAGAAAATACAAAATGAAACTCGTTTATTAAAAAAAGCATTACAATCCTATTATCAACTCAAAAAAACCATCAAAGATTGGGAGAAACAATATGTTTTAAAATCTACAATAGAAGGAAAGGTTTCTTTTTCATCTTTTTATAACAAAATTCAAACAGTAAAAAATGGTAACTTAATTTTTACGATTATTCCAACAAAAAACACTTCTTTTATTGGAAAAATAAAAGCACCTGCCAATAACTCAGGGAAAATAAAAAAAGGACAACGTGTACAAATAAAACTGCTCAATTATCCTTCAGATGAGTTTGGAGAAATTAATGGAAAAGTAAATTCTATTTCTCAAATTCCTGATGAAAAAGGAAATTATTTAATTGATGTAAAATTACCTCTAGAATTAATTACTACCTATAATAAAAAAATTGATTTCAGGCAAGAAATGAAAGGAAGTGCCTTAATTATTACCGAAGATTTGCGGTTAATTGAACGCTTCTTTTATCAGTTGAGAAATATTATAAAAAAATAAAAGTAAAAAAATATGGATTAAATAACTCTATTTAGCCACTTTATCAACTACCAAGCGTTTATCTCTATTAGCAATTTCCCAAGCTGTATGAAAAACCAAACGAGCTCTGTTTTCTAACAAATTATAGTTAATTTTATCTGGTGTATCAGTATCTTTATGGTAATCTGCATGCGTACCATTAAAGTAAAAAATAATCGGAATATTGTGTTTTGCAAAGTTGTAATGATCTGATCTGTAGTAAAATCTATTCGGATCATTCTCATCGTTATATTTATAATCTAACTCAATATTCATATATTTTTTATTCACTGCTTCTGACAAATTATGTAATTCTGTACTCAATTTATCTGCGCCAATTACATACACAAAATTAGGATTGTCTTTATGACGAGCATCAATTCTTCCCACCATATCAATATTTAAATTGGCAACTGTATTTGCTAATGGAAAAATAGGATTTTCTGTATAATATTTTGAACCTAACAAACCTTTTTCCTCTCCCGTTACATGTAAAAATAAAATAGATCGTTTTGGTCCTTTTCCTGCTTTGACTGCTTTTTGAAATGCTTCTGCAATTTCCATCAGAGCAACAGTACCTGACCCGTCATCATCAGCACCATTATAAATTTTGCCATTTGTTATACCTAAGTGGTCTAAATGTGCAGAAATTACGAGAACTTCATCAGGTTTTTCAGAACCTTTAATATATGCCAATACATTTTCAGAATCTTTTAAAGGAATCTTTCTTTTTCTTTTGTTTAAAAAGGATGCAGGTACTTCTTGAAAATAATCGCCTCCACTAATTGGAGAAACGATACCAAGATTAACATAAAAATCTTTGATATATTTTACGGCTTTTTTCTGTCCAGGTTCTCCAGTATTTCTGCCTTCAAACTCATCCGAAGCATAGACAAATAAATGATTACCAAGGTCTTTTGCAGTAATTGTAGCGGCATATTTTACTGCCTGATCTACATTTGCATCGTTATTTTTTGCTGTATCTTTATTAGATCCGCAAGCCATAAGAGTAATTGCAATTACAGCATAGAATATTTTTTTCATTGAAATGATATTAATGGGTTCGTTTGAAATAACTTGAATGTCAAATATAAAAAAACTAATTGTTTTTGTTGATAATAAACTGTTTTAATGTTTTGTTAAAATTGATAAGTTCAGATGGAAACAAGTTTTCAAAAGCATTTTGTTTGATGAGTTTTTCGGGAGTTCCGTATGTAATATTTTCTTCGGATAAAAGCATCAACTCATCGGATAATTGAAGGGCTAAGTTGACTTCGTGTGTAGAAATAAGGATGGTTTTTTGCGTGTTTTTTACCAAGTTTTGTAATAAGGAAAATATTTTTATTGTGTGATGAATGTCTAGATGTGCCGTTGGTTCATCTAAAATTATAATCTCGGTATCTTGTGCTAAAGCTCTGGCAATAAGTACTCGTTGTAGTTGTCCGTCACTCAATTCGTAAAATCGATTGTCTTTTAAATGTTCAATTTCAGTTTGTGTCATTGCCCAATTTATTTTTTGAATATCGTTTTCAGAGAGTTTATCAATCCAATTTGTATAAGGCTGTCTTCCTAAGGCAACGAGTTCAAATACGGTTAATTGACTTTCGGGTAAACGCTCTGTCAATACCAAACTTAATGCAGTAGAAAGCTCAGAGTTTGTATATTCTGTAAGGTTTTTATCTTTTATAAAAATAGCACCTTTCAGCGGATTTTGCATTTTTGCTAAAGTGCGTAATAATGTTGATTTTCCAATTCCGTTTTTACCTAATAAAGCAACAAACTTTCCTTTTTCAATAGAAATATGGATGTTTTTAGCAACTATTTTTTGTTGCTTTTTTTGCTGATAACCAATGCTTAGGTTTTCAGTTTTTAGGATGCTATGTTTTTTTTGTTGTTTAATTCTTTAATTATTTGGTGTCTGAGCGTAGTCGAAGACACAATTTATACATATAATTTCTTTTTCCTTATTAATAACCAAATTACCACAGGTGCTCCAAATAACGAAGTGATTGCATTAATTGGCAACGCAAATCCACTTGTTGGTAATTGTGCAATGGTGTCGCAAATTAATAAAATAATAGCGCCTAAAAGAGCTACGGCTGGTATTAATATTTTATGATTGGATGTTGTAAAAAATAATTTTGCAATATGAGGAACAGCCAATCCTATAAAAGCAATAGGACCTGAAAAAGCGGTAATTACGCCTGTTAGTAGACTGGTAATAAGTAGAATAATGTTTCTGCTTTTTTTAATGTTAATTCCTAAGCTTTTTGCATAATTTTCTCCTAGTAAAAAACTATTTAAAGGTTTTATAATGCTAAATGTTGCTAAAATTCCAATAATATAAATCATTAAAAAAACACCAATTTCTTGCCAAGTTAAACCACCTAAACTCCCGAAGCTCCAAAACATATATTGTTGTATTTGTTCTGCTTCACTAAAATAAGCCAAAACACTTATCACAGCAGCAGTTAAACTACCAAACATAAGCCCAATTATTAAAATAGACATGGTATTTCGTACTTTTTGAGCAGCGATAATTACAGCAGATAGCACTAAAAAAGCACCTAAACTTGCCGCAATTGCTAATGCCCAATTAGAAAAGGCAAATGCAACAAAAAAACCGCCAAAAAGTGATGAACCTAAAATTAATAAGGCAACACCTAAACTTGCACCAGAAGAAATACCGAGTACAAAAGGACCTGCAAGCGGATTTCTAAATAATGTTTGCATTAGTAAACCGCTAATTGATAATCCTGAACCTACCAAAATAGCTGTTATCGCTTTTGGGACTCTAAAATTTAAGATAATTGTTTGCCAAGTTTCTTTGATTGATTCATCGCCTAAAAAAATAGAAAAAACATCTTTAAATGGAATAGAAACAGAGCCTAAGCTGATATTTACAAACCCTAAAATTATCAATAAAATTGATAAAAGTAAGAATTGTTTTTTATATGTGTTGTTTGTTGTCAAATAGTTATTTGTGTCATTCCTGCGAAGGCAGGAATCTAGTTTGTATTTATGAGATTCTTTCCTTCGCAGGAGTGACAGTGTAATCTTTTAAAAAACTCACTAATTTTCGAATGGCAATCCCTCTATGGCTAATCTTATTTTTTTCTTCTAAACTCATTTCTGCAAATGATTTTTCAAATCCATTTGGTTGAAAAATAGGATCGTAACCAAAACCTTTTCCGCCTTGTTTTACGGTCAAAATAGTTCCTTTACAAACTCCTTCAAATAGAAACTGTTTGTTATCAATATTTAATGTAATCGCTGTTCTAAATTGTGCTTTTCGGTTGGTTTTTTCATTTAGTTCAAATAATAATTTTTGCATATTTTTTTCTGAATCGTTTTCTAATCCCGCGTAGCGAGCAGAAAAAACACCAGGTTGTCCGTTTAAACTTTCTACTTCTAAACCAGTATCATCCGCAAAACAATTATAATTAAATTTTTGTGTAATGTAATCGGCTTTTAGTTTTGCATTTCCTTCTAAAGTGGTTTCGGTTTCTTCGATTTCTTCAAAGCAAAGAATGTCTTTTAAAGTGAGTAACTGAATAGAAGAAGGAAGCATTTTTTGTACTTCAGTAAGTTTGTTTAAGTTGTTGGTTGCAAATACAATTTTCATTTGTTATGAAGTCATTTTATGCAAATGTACTCATTTTAATCCCTCATTGAGGGTTTAATTGATCAAGGCTTTTTTTTGAAATAAAAAATATTTTTTTTAAGAAGTATATTTCAGATTCTTAGATTGAGGCTGTTGATTGATGTAAAAAAGAGGCGTTTTTTAGATAGAAACTTAAAAAAGGAACTATATTGCTTTGAGAAAAAAAACCAACAAATTCCTTGTTAACAAAGAGAAGTCGGGAAAATGTCGGGTTAAATTCAATAAAAAATCATCTTCAACATAAAAATCTAAACTACTATTGTATGGTCAAACAAAATATACATACGATGAAACAACCAGAATTAGGAAAAAGAATTATAGAACTAAGAAAACAAAAAGGACTTACTCAAGAAGAGTTGGTAGAACAATGCAATATAAATGTTAGAACAATTCAAAGAATAGAAGCGGGAGAGGTAAACCCAAGAAGCTATACCATTAAAACAATTTTAGAGGTTTTAGGTGTAGATTATTTTGAAAATGAAAACAAAGAAGAATCTGTTTTTACTCTTGCTGAGAAGAAAAAACTAAATGTAGCTTGGATCTTTGGAATTGTTTATTTTGTGATTAGCTTTATTGAAACTGCTGCGGATATTTATCAGTTTACAGGCGATGAATCGTTCTTAAACACTTCCGTTTATAGTATTGTTAAAGTGATTTCTGCAATTTCATTTGTTTTCTTTTTTTTAGGATTTTATACCGTAGCAAAAGCGTATGGGAATCAGTTATTAAAAATTAGTGTGCTACTTTTAATGGCTGTTTTTGTTTTGAGTAATGGTATTGATATTTTAACGATAAATTTATCAAGTACAACAATTACTTTTCAATTGATTGCGGAGAGTATTGTGTTTGGAATTTTACAGATTATTTTTGGAATAAGCTTATTACAATTAAAAAAACAAGCAGGATCTCTAATTCAAATAAACGGAATACTAGAAATTATAGTTGGAGTTTGCCTAGGAACTGTTCTTTTGGTTTCATTAGGATTGTTTTTGATGATTCCAACTATAATTGTGGAAATCATTTTACTGTATAGGTTTGCTAAAAACAGTACTTTAAAATAGTGAAAACGATGAAAAAAAGATAAAAACAGCGATTTTACTACTTGTATTATTGCCAGAATACGCTATTTCTATGGCAGTAATTATGAATAGAAATGCGACAGGAATATCAGATTTAGTAAAGGTATTATATGAAATAACGGATACACTTATTCGTGATGATAAGGCTCATTCTTTAAAATTGTAAATCCTCGATAGAGTTGTTCTACCACAAAAAGACGAATCATTTGATGAGAAAATGTCATTTTTGATAGTGATATTTTACCGACAGATTTTTTATAAATTGCATCAGAAAAACCATAAGGACCGCCAATTGCTAAAACGAGTTGTTTGATGCCAGAATTCATTTTTTTCTGTAAATAGCTAGAAAACTCTATGGACGTGAAGTGTTTTCCTTTATCATCTAACAGGACCAATTGATCGGTGTTTTGTAGTTTTTTTAAAAGAATTTCGCCCTCTTTTTCTTTTTGTTGTACTTCACTTAAATTCTTTACATTTTTAATATCAGGAATAATCTCTAGCTCAAATTTTATATAATGTTTTAAACGGTTTTGATATGTTTCTATAAGTTGAATTAAGTTTTTATCATCTGTTTTTCCAATGGCAAGTAGTTTAATTTTCATTTTGATGATAAATTTTCTCAAAAATACTATATTTTTGAATGTCATATAAAACTATGAAGAAAAATTAAAAAATGAATTATACAGATAGTAAAACTTTTACTAAAATTGATTTTACCAAAACGAAAATCAAAAAGGGCGAATATGATAATTGTACCTTTAAGAATTGTAATTTTGAAGGAATTCACGCATCAAATATACAGTTTGTTGAGTGTGAATTTATCGCCTGTAATTTTAGTAATGCCATTGTAAAAGATACTGCATTTAAAGATGTTCATTTTATAAATTGTAAGTTATTAGGTATAAAATATAATGAGTGTAATCCATTTTTACTACAATTAAAATTTACTGATTGTCAGTTACAGTTCTCATCATTTTATCAATTAAAAATATCAAAAACTACCTTTACTAATTGTAATTTGCAAGAGGTAGATTTTACTGAAGCCAATTTATCAAACTCGTGTTTTGATAATTGTGATGTAAAACATGCTGTTTTTGAGCAAACTAATTTAGAAAAGGTTAATTTTGTATCCTCCTTTAATTACACAATTAATCTTGAGAATAATAAAGTGAAAGGAGCAAAGTTTTCAAAAGAGGGTGTGATAGGATTACTAAGTAAGTATGGTATTAATATTGAGTAACAAAGGTTTCTAGTAGCAAAGAGTCAAAGGTTATTTGTTATTTTTATTTTGAATATGTAATATATGAAAACATTTAAAGAATTATTTGAATCATCAAGAGAGATAGAACGAATGCTATCTAGTTTGATAAGAAAACTGAAAGAGAAAAGATGATTTTTAATTATTGCTACTTCAAAACTTTGCATCTTTGTATCTTTTTAAACTTAGCACCTTAATAAATGACAAAACCAATAGAAGACAATCTAGAAAAAATACCAATTATTAATATTTTGGTAAGAATCGGGAAGAAAATAAAAATTCCTGGGCTAGAAGGTATGTCTTTGTACGATGTTTTAGAAATGTACATTATTGGTATTGTAAGAGGCGCTTTGACAACGCGTGCAAGCGGAATTTCATTTAGTTTTTTTATGGCTATTTTTCCGTTTATGCTATTTATTTTAACCTTGATTCCGTATATACCTATTGAGGGGTTTCAAGAAGGATTGATGGCATTGATATCAGAAATATTGCCACCAAAAACATTTAGTGCAGTAGAATTAGTTTTGAGTGATATTGTAAACAACCAATATGGAGGACTGCTTTCCTTTGGATTTTTATTCTCTATTTTCTTAATGACAAATGGTGTAAATGCTATTTTTGGAGGATTTGAATATTCGTACCATATTAAAATCAAAGAAATGAGAAATGTTTTAAAAGCATATTTTATCTCTTTGGCAGTTTCTTTAGTAATGTCGATTTTTTTAGTAGCAACAGTTGCTTTAACTATTTTTTTCGGAATAGGATTGGCGAAATTAAAAGAAAGAGGTTGGTTAGAGAATGATATTTTTTGGTTGCAAATTGGTAGAGGATTCTTATTTGTAGGAATGGTATTTACCACAGTTTCTATGTTGTTTTATTATGGAACAAAACAAGGGAAAGAATCTCCTTTTTTCTCGGCAGGAACAATTTTTACCACCATGCTATCTATTTTAACCTTCTATTTATTTAGTTTTTATGTAACCGAATTTTCTAAATACAATGAGTTGTATGGGTCTATCGGAACCTTATTAATTTTAATGTTATTCATTTGGTTAAACTCAATTATTTTACTTTTAGGATTTGAGCTAAATGCGACCATCAATTGTTTAAAAAGAGAAAATAAAGTACTTCGAAATTCTTAATAAATATTACAATTTTTACGATATTTGCCTTTTATTAACAGGAAAGTTTTTACTATAAACTGAATACTGAGAATTAAATTATGAAACCAAGCATCCCAAAAGGAACAAGAGATTTTTCATCTACAGAAGTAGCTAAGAGAAGGTATATTTTTAATACCATTCAAGAAGCTTTTGAAACCTACGGATTTCAACCCATTGAAACGCCTAGTTTTGAAAACTCGTCTACTTTGATGGGAAAATATGGAGAAGAAGGAGATCGTTTGATTTTTAAAATCTTAAATTCTGGAGATTATTTAAAAAAGGTTGATGATGCTTTACTTTCAGATAAAAATAGTTTAAAAGTAACTTCCAAAATCTCAGAAAAAGCACTCCGCTACGACTTAACCGTACCATTTGCACGTTATGTGGTACAACACCAAAACGAAATTACGTTTCCTTTTAAACGCTATCAAATTCAACCAGTTTGGAGAGCAGATAGGCCACAAAAAGGACGTTTTAGAGAGTTTTATCAATGTGATGCCGATGTGGTTGGGAGTACCTCTTTACTGCAAGAAGTAGAATTTGTGCAATTATATGACGCTGTTTTTAGTAAGTTAAATTTGTTAGGAACGACTATCAAAATTAATAACAGAAAAATATTATCTGGAATTGCAGAAGTAATCGGAGCCAAAGATAAATTGATAGATTTTACAGTTGCTTTAGATAAGTTAGACAAGATTGGTAAAGAAGGTGTTGTCAAAGAAATGCTATCGAAAGGAATATCTGAAGAAGCGATTGAAAAAGTACAACCCTTATTTGATTTTTCGGGTTCAAATACAGAAAAATTACTCTCTTTAGAAACGATGTTACAAGCATCCGAAGAAGGAAAAAAAGGCGTTGAAGAAATCCGTTTTGTTGTTGATGCAATTAGTGCATTAGGCTTAACATCAGCAAAATTAGAGGTTGATGTAACTTTGGCAAGAGGACTGAATTATTACACAGGTGCTATTTTTGAAGTTTCGGCTCCAGAAAACGTACAAATGGGATCGATTGGTGGCGGTGGACGTTATGACGACTTAACAGGTGTTTTTGGTCTTAAAGATGTAAGTGGTGTAGGAATTTCCTTCGGGTTAGATCGCATTTATTTGGTGATGGAAGAGCTCGGGTTGTTGCAATCGGTTGTATTGCCAAAACCGAAAATTTTGTTTTTAAATTTTGATGTATCCACAAATATTATCCAACTAAAAGCAATTAAAAAATTAAGAGAAAACGGTGTGAAATCAGAATTATATCCTGATGTTGCGACAAGTAATAAACAGCAAAAAAAACAGTGGAAATATGTTACCAATAGAGAAATTGAGTTTGTAGTTTCTAATATTGATAATGAGTTTTTTACACTAAAAAATATGACTAACGGAACACAAATAAATTGTTCTTTAAATGAGTTGATAGACACTTTAAAATAAACGATGTTTATCGTATCTTTGTAAATCAATTAAAAAAATGTTCGAAGTAAATAACGAAATGAATCAACAAAAATCAGATGAAATAGGAGAGAGCCACGTTGGTACATCTGCAAAAACACCTTTGCGAGATGACGCTTTTGCTATTTCTGATGCAGAAAAAATAGAAAAAATTCAAGAAAGTGTTAAAGATATTTTAACCACTTTAGGAATGGATTTAACCGATGATAGCTTACAAGGAACTCCGAAAAGAGTAGCAAAATCATTTGTAAATGAGTTGTTTATGGGGTTGAATCCTAAAAACATGCCAAAAGCTTCTACCTTTGATAATAACTATAAATATGGTGAAATGCTAGTAGAAAAAAACATTGTGGTCTATTCTACTTGCGAGCATCATTTACTGCCAATCATTGGACGTGCACATGTTGCATATATATCAAAAGGAAAAGTAATTGGGTTGTCTAAAATGAATAGAATTGTAGAATTTTTTTCTAAAAGACCACAGGTACAAGAGCGTTTAACAATGCAAGTGGTACAATCTTTACAAAATGCTTTGGGAACTGATGATGTTGCCTGTGTTATCGACGCAAAACATTTGTGTGTAAATTCTCGTGGTATTAAAGATATAGAAAGTAGCACTGTTACTTCTGAGTTTGGAGGGAAATTTAAAGATAGAGATGTTAGACGTGAGTTTCTCGATTATATAAAAATGGATACTGATTTTGATTGATTATATTCAGATTACGTTATAAACAAAAAGCTCATTTTAATTTTTAAAATGAGCTTTTTTTATCACTCATATTTTATACTTGCATATGCTACCCAATGTTTTTGAGTAGCAATAGCAGTTGTGCCCATTAAAATATCTTCAACTTTTATCAAAGGATGATCAATACTGGTTTCGTAATTTAAAAAAGTACCTTGTAAAGAAGTATTGTTTTGTTTTAGATTTATTTTATTGGCAAGTGCTAACCCAAAAGGTACCGAATAGCGACCACACCAAACCCATTTGTATTTTTTATAATCAGTCTTTTGTACAGTTTCTTGTGTAAAATCTTTGATTTTATCCATATTTAATTGTCCAATTAAATAAGAATTAATTATTTTTTTATCATGTAAAACGGCTTTAGCATTTCCTAAAGAATCTACTCCATAAGGTGCTAAATTGCTACCTCCCCATTTTTCATTTCCGTAATGAACGGCATCATTAGAAATTACAATTGCCACATCTTTTCCGAAGGATAAATGATTTTCTTTTAAAAGAGCACTAACAACATTGCTTAAATTGCTACTAATCAAATCGATGGATTTGTAATTGATATAAGGTACAAGAATTGGAATAATCTCGATATCTTTATTTTTCTTATGTAAAAAGGGGATGATGGCTTCTAAAGAATGTTCTAAAACTTGCATGCTATCATGAACAATATAATCCTTTTTAGACAGCTGCTGTTGTATTTTGTTGTTTAAAGCTGATATTTTTACTTTTCCGTAAGGAGATTTCCAATGTGTAAAACTTCCAAAGATTATCTTGTCTTGAAGCTTGTAATTTCTTGCTCTATGAGCAACACCAATTAAAATAATAATATTTGCATTGACACCTTTTAAAGATGAATGGTATAATTTACCTGCATATTTATAATCATCATGAGGGCAAATAACTGCTTTCCAATGCTGATTGTTCTTTTTATCTTTTAAATTTAATCGTTTGTAAATAGAGTCCATTTGCCAATTATACTGAGCAAAACCAATGGTATCATGAATAGGACGAATGTTTTCTTTGGTATTGTTTTTACTTTTCTGATGACAACTAGAAATTGATAAAAAAAGAAAAGCAACTAAAAAAGAAGAGAATAAAGTTTTCATTTGTTAAAAGTAATCAAAAATAATTGTATTTTTTTGCGACACATTTAAAATAACTGCGTTCTAATAATAGAAGGCTAACTAACTCAACTTTTTGAACGAAAAAGAACTCATACAGGCATGTAAAAAAAACGTGTATTCGGCTCAAATGCAAGTATATCATTTATACAAAGATATGTTGTACAATAGTAGTTGGCGGATTCTTAAAAACAGAGAAGACTCAGAAGATGCAGTACAAGAGTCATTTATAAAAGGCTTTGAGAGAATTCATCAAATGAAAGAAGAGAAATACTTGGGTTCTTGGTTAAAAAGAATTGTGATTAATTATTCTTTGGATGTGCTTAGAAAACGTAAAAAAGATGTTTGGTTAGAAGAAACACTTTTGTTAGAAACCGAAATGGAAGAAATTGTAAATGAAGATGATTGTACTTTTTCAGTTGATAAAATTAAGGATTGCATACATCAATTAAAAGAAAAATATCGAATTGTATTGGTGCTGTATCTGATTGAAAACTATACACATAAAGAAATAAGTGGTTTATTAAAAATTAACGAAAGTACCGTTAGAAACCAATACAGAAGAGGGAAATTACTATTGTTACAGTTATTAAAAAACAGCTAAAATGGATTTGAAAAAATACATACAAAAACATAAAAATGAGTTTGATGATCAAAAATTGTCAATCGATTTTGATGTCATTTTTGAAGAAGAATTAAAGAACAAATTACATAAAAAACCAATTAAAAAGAAAGTTGTTTATTTAAAATATATTGCATTGGCTGCTTGTTTGGTTTTGGGTATGTTTCTTGGTATAAATATGCTGCATCAGCAAGAAACTAAGAAACTATTGATGGCAAATTTAGAAGCAACGTCAGCTGGAGTTCGTTTAGAAGGTATTTATAGTTTTAGTGATGATTATACCAAAGAAGACGGTCAAATAATTAATATACTCATTAAAATCTTACATACAGATAGTAATGCAAACGTTAAGATTGCCACAATAGATGCTTTGTTAAAATTCCCTACGAATGAAAAAATCAGAAAAAACCTCATTATTGCTTTAGAAAAAGAAAAATTACCCTTGGTGCAAATTAAGTTGATAAAATCTGTAAGTTTTTTAAGAGAAAAACGCGCACAAAAACCGCTTA
>CAZZNK010000037.1:0-22090 GCA_964655585.1 uncultured Flavobacteriaceae bacterium | reverse complement strand
CATTATTACCCATTACAACAGATCATGCGGCAGCTAAAATGTTTTTGCAAAACGCAAATCCAGATATGGTTTCTAGCCAAGGAACTGCCATTAACGAGGCTCTAAATTTAGCAAAAACATATTATAATAATGATGAGCAAACCAACCGATTTCTAATCATTGTTTCAGATGGAGAAGACCACCAAGAAGAAACCAAACAAGTGGCGCAAAACTTAGCAAATGAAGGTGTAAAAATATATACTATCGGTGTAGGTACGGAAAAAGGAGCCCCAATTCCTATGAAAATTAATGGTTCGCTGATTGGTTACAAGAAAAACAGAAAAGGAGAAACGGTTATTACAAAACAAAATCCTGCAATTTTACAAGCCATTGCAAAAATTGCCAACGGAGAATATATTGATGGAAATAAAACAGAAAAACCTGTTAAATTTATTGCAGACATTATAGGAAATGCACAAAAAAGTGAATTTGAAACCAAACAATTTTCAGATTATAAAGACCAGTTTCAATGGTTTATAGGATTCGGAATTCTCTTTCTAATGATAGATGTTTTCTTGTTTGATAAAAAAACAAAATGGCTTAAAAAAGTCGATTTATTTGATGAACATAAATAAAATGAAACACATAGCATACATATTCTTTTTCTTTTTGATGCTAATGGCATCAAACAAAACAGTTGCACAACAACAAAAAGATTCGATAAAACTACAACGCGAGGCAAGAAAATTGGTTCGTAACGGGAACAAATTATATCATCAACAAAAATATATTGACGCGTCTGTAGCATACAAAAAAGCGCTAGGTAAAAACAGCAAATACAAAAAGGCAAGTTATAATTTAGGAAACGCCTTGTATCAAGAAAAAAACTATAAAGAAGCAGTTCCGCAGTTTGAATTAACAGCAAAAACCACTAACGATATATACACCAAAGCAGAAGCATTTCATAATATTGGTAATGCAATGATGAAACAAAAACAATATCAACAAGCGGTAGATGGTTTTAAAAACTCATTAAGAAATAACCCAAATGACGATGAAACTCGCTACAATTTAGCCATTGCACAAAAAAAATTAAAAAAGGAACAGCAAAAAAATAAGGATAAAAAGAAAGATAAAGACAAGAAAAAGAAAGACGATAAAAACAAAGACAAAAAGAAAGATAAGAATAAAAAAGGAGACGATAAGGACAAAAAAAAGAAGGACAAAAAGAAGGACGGAGATAAAGGTGATGACAAGAAAAAGAAAAATCAAGATAAAAACAAAGACAAACAACCTCCAAAACCTCAAAAAAGAAAAATGTCTCCTCAGCAAATGAAACAATTGCTAAAAAGTTTAGAAAACGAAGAGAAAAAAACACAGAAAAAAATGAATGCCAAAAAAGCAAAAGGCAAAAAAATAAAACAAGAAAAAGACTGGTAACTGAGCTTGTTCAAAGTTGTCAGTAAACAGGTTTCTTACTACTTTTGATTTTTTATTAGAAAATGACATTAAAAAAAATATACATACTACTATTTATTGGCTTGTTTGCACAAACCGTTTTTGCCCAAGAACCTGAGTTAAAAGCTTCGGTTAGTAAAAATAAATTGGGCGTAAATCAGCGTTTGCGCATTCAGTTTTCTGTAAACAAACAAGGAGCAGATAATTTTACACCACCCAATTTCAAAAATTTTATAGTAGTTGGCGGTCCAAGTCAATCGGTAAGTCAATCTTGGATTAATGGTAAGGCTAGTTTTTCTCAATCGTACACTTACATTATCAAACCGAAAAGAAAAGGAGAGTTTAATATTCTGTCTGCAAGCATCCTTTTAAAAGGTAAAAAACTGCAATCAAAACCCATAAAAATTATTGTGGTAAATGCGATTGACATCCCTAAAAACCCTAATAATCCTGATTATATTGCGCAACAAAATATCCACTTGGTGGCAGAAGTATCTAAACAAAACCCATATGTGGGCGAAGGTATTTATGTAGAATACAAATTATATGTAAGTCAAAATATTAGTGTGCATAATTACTCGGTTACAGAGGCACCAAAATATAATGGCTTTTGGAATCAAATTATAAAAATTAATGGTTTACAGGTAAAGCAAGGAAAATACAACGGAGAAAATTACCGATATGTTGTATTACAAAAGGCCTTGTTAATTCCTACAAAATCAGGGAAACTGACTATCGATCCTATGAAAATGGATATTATTGTGGGCGTTCCTACAGGTAGAGCAGATTTTTTTGGCAATGTAATTTCTAGAAATGTTCGGAGAGATTTTTTATCAACCAAAAAAACAATTCGGGTAAAAAGCTTACCTATTGAAGGGAAACCTGCTAATTTTAATGGTGCTGTGGGTACTTTTACTTTTGATGTTTCTTCGGATAAAAAGGTATTAAAAGCCAACGAAACTGCACAAATAAAAGTAAGCATTTCTGGGAAAGGAAATTTAAAATTATTTGAAATACCAACTATTGAAACCCCTAAAGAGTTGGAAGTATATCAACCAGAAAGAAAAGAAAAAGTACAAGTTTCAAAATCAGGAATTAGAGGGAGCATTACAGATAATTACACCGTTGTACCCGAATATAAAGGAAAATATAAAATACCCAAAACTTCGTTTTCTTATTTTAATCCGAAGGATAAAAAATACCATACCATTGCTTCAAATAATTTGTTTGTAAATGTTTTAGAAGGCAAAGAAATTGTTACAAACAATAATACAATTACAAAACAAGTAATTGCAAGCACAGGTAAAAATTTTCGATACATACAAACCAAAAGTAACTTTCAACCTCAAAAAACAACCGATTTTTTCAAGTCAATATGGTTTTACCTTTTATTGATTTTACCATTTTTAGCCATTCCTATCGGAATATTTATCAGCAAAAGAAACGAAGCAAAAAACAGTGATGTTTTAGGAAACAAACAACGTAAAGCAGATAGATTAGCAAAGAAATATCTCTCGGAAGCAAAAAAACAATTGGGTAAAAAAGAAGCCTTTTATGAATCTTTAGAAAGAGCTTTACATAACTATTTAAAGGCAAAATTTAGCATAGAAACTACCGATATTAGCCGAGAAAAAATTACCAAAATATTACAGAACAAAAAAATAGACACAACAACAATTCATCAATTTATCGATGTGTTAAAAGATTGCGATTTTGCAAGATATACACCCACAACCAATGTTATGATGAACGAAGAATATGAAAAAGCCAAACAAGTAATTGCCCAATTAGACAAACAATTGTAACTTTGGTAGTTATCAAACTTATATAAATTTAAAAACAATAAAACAATGCGCTATTTATTTCTTTTAGTAGGATTTTTACTTACAAATATCACCACAGCTCAAGAAGCTTACAAATTTACCGAAGTAATCGATTTAGAAGCAACACCTGTAATTAGTCAAGGAAGAACAGGTACTTGTTGGAGCTTTTCTACCTCCTCTTTTTTAGAATCAGAAATTATTAGACTTACAGGGAAACATATTAACCTTTCAGAGATGTTTACCGTTAGAAACACTTACCCAACAAAAGCGCAAAATTTTGTAATGCGACAAGGAAAAGCACAGTTTAGTGAAGGTGGTTTGGCACACGATGTAATAAACTCTGTAAGAAATTACGGTTTGGTTCCTCAATTGGCTTATAGCGGGTTATTAGGCAATACAAAAAACCACAATCATGCAGAAATGGTTGCAGTAATTAGTGCCATGTTAAAAACGTATGTTAAAAATCCTGGAAGAAAATTAAGCTCTAATTGGAAAAAATCTGTTGATGCCGTTTTAGACGTCTATTTGGGTAAGAACATTCAATCTTTTACATATCATGGAAAAGAATATACACCACAATCATTTTTAAAAATGACAAAATTAAATCCTGATGATTATGTAAGTTTAACTTCTTTTACACATCAAAAAATGTATTCTAATTTTATCTTAAATATTCCTGATAATTTTAGCAACGGAAGTTTTTATAATATTACAATAGATGAAATGGTAAACACCATTGACAATGCTTTGAAAAATGGATTTACTATTGAACTAGATTGTGATGTTAGCGAACAAACTTTTTCATCAAAAAATGGAGTTGCGGTGATTCCTGCGGATACAAAAAATAACAAAAAAGCACTAAAAGGCGTATATCCTGAAAAAGAAATTACGGCAGCATATAGACAACAAGAGTTTGAAAACTTTACGACCACCGATGATCATTTAATGCATATAACAGGGATGTTGAAAGACCAAAATGGTACTAAATATTATAAAGTAAAAAATAGCTGGGGTACAAACTCTAATCGAAATGCCAATGGTGGCTATGTGTATTTTAGCGAAGCATACATCAAACTAAAAACAATTAGTATTTTGCTTCATAAAAATGCTATCCCAAAGAAAATTATGAAGAAAATAAAACTTTAAATCTATTTTTTTGTTGATAAGAACCCTTTAAAATGAAAAAAATCTTCTTTTTATTACTGATAATAACCAACACTATTGGTGCTCAAACTATTGATGAACTGTTTGAAAAAGCGAATACCCTGTACAAAAATGGAGATTATAAAAAGGCGATAGCAGCGTATCAAGAAATAGAAAAAACACAACAAATTTCAGATGCTTTATACTACAATTTAGGGAATTCTTACTACAAATTAAACAAGGTTGCTCCGACAATTTACAATTACGAAAAAGCATTGCAAATAAACCCACTACACCAAGATACAGCAAATAATTTAGTGTTTGCAAAAAGATTAACCTTAGATCGAATTGAAAAATTACCGCAAACATTTTTGCAGAGAATCAATAAAAATTATTTGCAAAAATTGTCTTACAATACTTGGAGTATTTTAACAATTATTTTTTCATTTTTAAGTGTACTCCTTTTTTTAGGGTTCTATTTTGCAGAAATTCCGTTTAAAAAAAGATTATTTTTTACCACAAGTATTCTTAGTTTTTTATTGCTTTTTACAACCTTAGCAATTACATATAGTCAATACAATTATCATCAAAAAAACAAGGTTGCTATTATTTTTGCTGAAAAAACAGAGATAAAAAATGCTCCTACATTAAATTCTGATACCGTTTTTACTTTACATGAAGGTACAAAAATTATTCTTTTAGACGCTGTTGATACTTGGAAAAAGATTAAATTAGCTGATGGAAAAATAGGCTGGATACTTTCTGATGATTTAAAAGAATTATAACAGATGACCCAAAGAAACAAGGCAATTACAAAGAAAATTCAAGACACTTTAACTCCTGAAAAGGTGTTACAAGATTTGATGGATGGCAACCAACGGTTTCTAAATAGTAAAGCTATTACAGTTGATACCAAAACCCTAATTTCTCAAACAGCAACAGCACAACACCCGAAAGCCATTATACTTTCTTGCATTGATGCTCGAGTGCCTGTTGAAATTCTTTTTGATCAAACCATTGGTGATGTTTTTGTAACTCGTATTGCAGGAAATTTTGAAAACTCTGATATTCTAGGAGGTATGGAATTTGCCTGTAAAATAACAGGAAGTAAACTCGTTTTAGTATTAGGTCATGAAGACTGTGGGGCGATAAAAGCTGCTTGTAACGAGGTGAAAATGGGAAACATTACAGCAATGCTTAGCAATATTACACCTGCTATTGAACAAACAAAAAAAGAAGTAAAATTAGACGTTTCTCACAAAAATTTTATCAAACAGACTGCCAAAAATAATGTCCTTCTAACTATAAAAAGAGTTCGAGAAAAAAGTCCTATTTTAAAAGAATTAGAAGAAAAAGGAAAAATTAAAATTGTTGGAGGGTTTTATAAAACCGCTACTGGGAAAGTTTCTCTTTTATAGTAAAATTATCAATTTTCACCAACTTTCCTTCCCAAGATCTACCTGCTAAAGAAGAAGTATAATAAACTTTTTTACCTCTAACTTTATTTACTTTAATAAACAACTTTGTTCCCATTTTAAAAGGGAAATTCGGTAAATTAGATTCGTTTATTGTTAAAATATACTCACACTTAGAAATCCATCTTACAGTAGATTTGATTGTGTATTTTTTATTCTGATGATATTCTGTATGCTGCTCTCCAGAAAAAACGACAAGCACTTTATCGCTTCCATTTCGATATGTAAATGTATTATTCTTTAAAATAGAACAATCTTGAGTTGTAGCAGATAGAAAAATCATGCTACTCATAATAATTAGTATTTTTAATACACTTTTCATAGAAATTGGGGGGTACTATGTAGATTAATACGGCTAATATAGGTTTTTTAGTGAAATTTATACCGTTTTATTCTCTTTAATGATAGAAGGAAATATCATTGGAGCCAGTTTTTTTACAGGTTTAAACAAAATAGATTCATCTAATGTTTCTTTTTTTACAAACGGAATAGTATCATTCATCTTGCCAAAAAATATAAAAACAACACTTAAAATCAAACCTATTTTTAAAGCACCAAAAACACCGCCAAGAATTTTATTGATAATCCCTAAAGAAGCAAAATCGGCTAATTTTGTCAACAATTTTCCTGCCAAAGCAATGATAACAATAATGATGATAAATGTAATGGCAAAAGAAGAAAGTGTTACATATTTTTCATCCCAAGAAACAGTTTCATTTAAATAATTCCCAACAAAATAAGAAAAATGGATTGCTCCATAAACACCCGCAATCAATGCAATTAAAGAAGAAACCTCTACAAACAGCCCTTTCATCAAGCCTCTTACAAAACCAAACAACAATAATGCTGCAATAATAATATCAAAAATATTCATTCTTAAATTTTAATCAAAGATAATAAACTCATTTGTATATTTGCCAACACAAAAAAGCATATGCCAACACAAAAGACTTTAAAAGAAAAATGGAATGAATTGACAGAAAAACTCTCTACGCAATTTGCAGATGGAGCGCCATTAGATTTAGACGGAATTATCTATCTAATTGGTGTACAAGAATTAGGACAAGGGCACAGAGAGTTTAAAAAAGATGAAAAAATAAACTTGATGCACATTGCTATTTGTAAACTCTTAGAGCCTTACGGATATTATGAATTTGATTTTTTTGATGATGATAAATGGCCACATTACAAAGCTATTACAGAATTACCAAACCTAAAACCAGGAGAACAATCTGTATTGATGAAAGAGGCTGTTATTACTTATTTTGATACTATCAATTATTTTAAGTAACACTCAATTTTCGAATCATTACCGAAAGTAATTTCGGAAAAAAACGCTTTACATATACACCCAACTTCTCTTTTGCGCCACCAATATATACCTCTTCTTTTTTCTTTCTAATTGCCTTTGCCATTAGTTTTGCAAATCGTTCAGGTTGTATTCCGTTTTCAGTGGCGACATCCATTTTTCCTTGTGGAGAACCATCTGCAGTTAGTGCATTTTTAGAAACATGGGTTGTTACAAAACCTGGGCACACCAAAGTAACCGAAATATTATCTTTAAAATGTTCTGCCCGCAAACTATCAAAAAAACCATGTAATGCATGTTTACTCGCCGCATAACTAGAGCGCAACGGCGTGCCAATTTTACCCACAATACTAGTAGTTACTACAAATTGTCCATTTTTATTACGGATAAAATGTGGTAATAATCCTTTTGTTAAAGCAACAGTTCCTAAATAATTGATATCCATAATCCGTTTATCAACAAAAATTGAAGTGTTTTTTACCAAAGATCTCTGACTAACACCACCATTATTTACTAGAATATCTATCCTACCAAAACAAGCAATTGCCTCTTTAACTTTAGATGCTAAACTGCTGTAATTTTCTAAATCTAACGGAACTATTTTTATTGATGATGCGGTTTTACACCTATTTTTCACATCTTCTAAAGCAACTATATTTCTAGAAGATAAAATAATTTTTGCACCTTGGTTTGATAACTCTATTGCTAATGATTTTCCAATACCAGAAGACGCTCCCGTTATCCAAATAATTTTGTTACTAAAGCTCATTTTTACATTTTAGAACCGCAATGTACCAATTCTGATTTAGAAATGGTATTTTTGGTATGTTTCTTGAAAAGGATATATTATAAAAAGAAATCTTACCGATGAAAAAAATATTTATTCTGTTTGTTTTAACAAGCATTTTTGCCCAAGCTCAATTTACTATTAAAGGAACAATGAATCCGCCATATAAAAATAATTGGATACTTTTATATAAAATTGAAGGAGCACGACAAGTTTTTATAAAAAACACAACGGCAAAAATTGATACCATTGCTCAAAAACCAGTAGCAACATTTCAGTTTAATTTACCAAAAGATGCAAAAACAGGATCATATAGAGTTACTTATGATACCAGAAATAGAGGTTTTGTAGATTTTTTATTCAACAAAGAAGATATTGAGTTTACCTTTAATCCAAAATACCCAAACCAATCTATCGTGTTTTCAAAATCTAATGAAAACATCCTTTATAAAGAATACATAGCGGCAATTTCTGTGGCACAACATCAGCTAGATTCTGTACAAGTTTCCGAATTGAAAAAACCTTCAGAAAACAATGCGAAAAATTATATAACCGCTTTACAAAAAGTAATAAGTGTTCAAAATACATATTTAAAAAAGACGAAAAACAAAATGGTAGCTCATTTTGTAAAAGCAACATTGAGAAAAAATTCTCCAAAAATAATTTCTTCAATGCAGTCTTATATCAACTACATTTCTGATAATTTCTTTAAAAACATGGATTTGGAAGACCCTATTCTATACAATTCTTCTTTTTTAGTTGATAGAATTACCGATTATGTTTTTTACCTAAACTATAATGAAGATTTTAGTTTACAACAAAAACTGTACAAAGAATCTATTGCAAAAGTACTTTCAAAAATTAAAAACACCACATTTAAAAAAGATGTTATTGAGTTTTTAATCACACAATTTGAAGCGCAAAAAAATGTAGATTTGGTTGATTCGTTATTTGCCAACTACTACGACAAACTACCCGAAACATATCAAAACAAAGATTTTAAAACTAAAAAACTAGCTGCCTTGGCAGTAGAAATTGGTAGAATTGCTCCAGATTTCTCTTGGAAAGAGAACGAGAAATCGTACAAACTATCTACATTAAACGATGCCAATAGCTATTTGTTGGTTTTTTGGAGTACTGGTTGCTCTCATTGTTTACAAGAAATTCCCAAATTATATACCTTTATGAAAGATAATCCTAATACAAAAGTTATTGCTTTTTCTTTAGAGAAGACTCCTTTTACTTGGAAAAATTATATTGCAAACTTAAAAGGTTGGCACAATGTTTTGGGATTGAACAAATGGGAAAACAAAACCTCTAGAACTTATCGAATAACCTCTACGCCTAGTTATTTTATCTTAGATAAAAACAAAAAAATAGTAGGAAAACCAGAACATTTAAAGGATGTAAAACAATTTTTTGGATCGAAATAGGTATTTAAAAATACAGAAAAGCATCTTCTAAATGCTCAATTTTTGTGGTATTTTTATTTTTGATAATTGCAATAATATCAAACCGAACTTCTACATCTAAATCATTTTCGGCAATATAGAAATCAATCGCAGATACCAATAGTTTTATTTTTTTAGGACTTACCGCATCTTGTGGATTTCCGAAATAATTAGAAGTACGGGTTTTTACCTCAACAACTGCCAATATATTGTCTTTCTGAGCAATAATATCAACTTCGGCTTTTTGATATCGGTAATTTTTCTCAACAATGATATAGCCATTTTTTTGTAAAAATTTTATGGCTAAAACCTCACCTTCTTTACCAAGTTCATTATGTTGTGCCATTGTAATCTATTTTTAAAAGATTGCTACGTCATTGCGATGAGGAACTAAGAAGTCAATCTCGCTTTTTAAATTACAGGTTACTTCGTTGTAAAAAACTTCTCGTAATGACGTGTAAAACTTAAACTCTCCAATTACTTTAAAAAAGTAAGTGTAGATTTTTCTTTTTTACAAACATCTAATCTTACTTTTCTACCTAAAATTAATGCTCTATTGTCTTTTTTATGTCCCGCAGGAAATCCGAAGAGAACAGGGAAATTATATTCTTTTACAACGTCTAAAATTAACTGATTTGTACTGGTACCCCAATAAGGTTTATTCGGTTTTACACTACTAAAATCTCCAACTACCAATCCTTTTAAATTGGTAAAATAACCTGCACGTTTTAAGGTTTGCAACATCCTATCAATACTATAATTCTGCTCGCCAACATCTTCAATAAACAAAATTTTTCCATCTGTAGAAATAGCACTTTTAGAGCCTAACATACTTATAATTAACGATAAATTTCCGCCTACTAACTGCCCTGTTGCTTTTCCTTTTCTATTGTATTTTGAAGATTCAACCTTATATTTTAATTTTTTACCAAACAGTACTTTTTTAAAGGAAGCAATGGTCTCTACAATATCTTCTGGCTCATTACCCATACTAGAACCCATCATTGCATGAATTGTTTCAAAACCTAAATTATGTATATGGTTGTGTAATGCAGTAACATCAGAATATCCAATAATCCATTTTAGAGATTGTTTAAACTTCGTAAAATCTAGCTTGTCTAGAATCCGTACAGTTCCGTAACCCCCTCTTGCTGACCAAATTGCCTTGATATTAGGATTGTCTAATGCCTTTTGAAAATCTGCTGCTCGCTCATCATCTGTACCTGAAAAATGATGGTAATTATTCAACATATTTTTACCATAAACCAAATGAAAACCCCAACTTTCTACCAATTTTTTTGCTTTTGCAAGTGTTTCTTCTTTGTTGATTAAAACACCTGCTGTTGCCACCATTGCAATGGTATCTCCTTTTTTTAAATACGGAGGTTTTATGAGTTTTTCTTGTGAATTTACTGTTGAAATTATCAATAAAAATAATACGATAATTAAACTAAATGTGTTGTTTTTCATTGTAAAAATGCTTTTTGTAAATATATCTATTTTCGTTGGATTTCAAAAATTAGTTCTGTTGTGTTTTTTGTACTTTTGTTGTTTCAAAAATAATTCCAAAAAATTACCCACAATAAAAAAAAAAAATGGATACACCTAAAAGATATACAATTACCGCAGCTTTACCTTATACAAACGGACCTGTACACATCGGTCATTTGGCAGGGGTTTATGTGCCCGCAGATATTTACACACGCTATTTACGATTAAAAAACAGAGATGTTGTATTTGTTTGTGGATCTGATGAACACGGTGTTCCTATTACCATTAAAGCAAAAAAAGAAGGGATTACACCACAAGAAGTGGTAGATAAATATCATAAAATCATCAAACAATCATTTGCTGATTTCGGAATTACTTTTGATAATTATTCTCGTACATCCGCAGAAATTCATCATCAAACGGCTTCAGAATTTTTTACAAAACTATATAATGATGGCGAGTTTATAGAAGAAGTTACCGAACAATTATATGATGCAGAAGTCAATCAATATTTGGCAGATCGATTTGTAGTAGGAACTTGTCCGAAGTGTGGTAATGAAGAAAGTTATGGCGATCAATGTGAAAAATGTGGTACAAGCCATAATGCGACTGATTTAATCAATCCGAAGTCTGCCATTACAGGAAATGTGCCTTCTTTAAAAGAAACCAAACACTGGTTTTTACCTTTAGATAAACATGAAGATTTTTTAAAAAAATGGATTTTAGAAGGTCATAAAAACGATTGGAAACCCAACGTTTTAGGACAAGTAAAATCTTGGATTGACGATGGTTTACGTCCAAGAGCCGTAACTAGAGATTTAGATTGGGGTATCCCTGTTCCTATTAAAGGAGCCGAAGGAAAAGTGCTCTATGTGTGGTTTGATGCTCCTATCGGATATATTTCTGCCACCAAAGAATGGGCACATCAAAATAACAAAAATTGGGAACCTTATTGGAAAGATAAAGATACCAAATTGGTGCATTTTATAGGAAAAGACAATATTGTATTTCACTGTATTATTTTTCCTGCGATGTTAAAAGCCGAAGGAAGCTATATTTTACCTGAAAACGTACCTGCTAATGAGTTTTTAAATTTAGAAGGCAATAAATTATCAACTTCTAAAAATTGGGCAGTTTGGCTGCATGAATATTTAGAAGATTTTCCAAACAAACAAGATGTATTGCGGTATACGCTTACAGCAAATGCTCCAGAAAGCAAAGACAACGATTTTACTTGGAAAGATTTACAAGCAAAAAATAACAACGAGTTGGTTGCTATTTTCGGTAATTTTATCAACCGAGTGGTGGTGCTAACGAATAAATATTATACAGGAATTGTTCCTGAACCAAGCAATTTTTCTGAAATTGATGAAGATACATTGGCAAAATTAAAAGAATTTCCTGATGTAATTTCAAAATCAATAGAACGTTATCGTTTTAGAGAAGCGAGTCAAGAATTAATGAATTTAGCACGTCTTGGAAATAAATATTTAGCCGATGAAGAGCCTTGGAAAGTTATAAAACTAGATGAAAAACGTGTACAAACCATTATGTTTGTCGCCCTTCAAATTACAGCTGGATTAGCTGTTTTATCTGAACCTTTTTTACCGTTTACTTCTGTAAAGCTGAAAGGAATTTTGAATATACGTCATAACAAGGAGAGTAGCGACGAAGTTATCTCTTCTAAAGATGAGATTGCCACGTCTCAGAAAAATGAGACTCGCAATGACATAGAAATTAGTTCGACTGATTCGACAACGGAGAATCGTATCGAGAACAGTTGGAATGATGTATCAGAAAAAGACGTTCTATTACCTGCAAATCATCAAATAGGAAAAGCGGAATTGTTATTTCAAAAAATTGAAGATGCAGAAATTACTGCACAATTAGAAAAATTAGAAGCGACAAAAAAAGCCAACGAACAAGAAAACAAAGTGGTAGAACCACAAAAAGAAACCATTGAATTTGATGATTTTACCAAACTAGACATGCGTGTTGGTACTATTATTGAAGCCGAGAAAATGCCAAAAACTAAAAAATTATTGGTTTTAAAGGTTGATGTTGGTATTGATGTAAGAACTATTGTTTCGGGCATTGCAGAAAGTTTTAAACCTGAAGATATTATTGGACAACAAGTAACTGTTTTATGCAATTTAGCACCAAGAAAGCTAAGAGGCGTAGAAAGTCAAGGAATGATTTTAATGACCGATACTCCAAACGGAAAATTAGCCTTTGTAGAGCCTGCAGAGAAAATTGGGAATGGTGCTTTGATTAGTTAAAGTTTTTATTATATGACTAAATATTTATTTCTTATAATAATCCTTTTTATTTCTTGCGGGAATAAAAAGTCAAAAAATAATGAGAAAAAGTATTTTCTAAAAACAAGAAATATTAATTTAGATGAAAATAAATTAAAAAATAATTATGGTTTTGACTTTATTAATCTAAGTGAAAAGAAAATAATTTCTATTTTAGAAAAAGAAAAATTTTGGAGATTTAATGGAAAAACAGAAGATAAAGGCATAAAAGAGATATTAATAGTGAAATTTAACAAGAACCAAACTTTTGATGGATATGGTTCAATCAAATTAAAAAACAATAGAGTATTTGAAGTTGTATTTTATATAAAAAATAGTTACAAAGAAAAGATGTTTCAAACACTTGAAAACGTTCCTATCATCAAAAGAAATCTTTGGAAAAACAGTAAGAACGTTTACATCTGTTTTATTGAAGATGAAGATTTACGAAAAGAAAAAATGTTTGGTTTTTCTATTGGGCTCAATTTGTGTGACGGAAAACAGAAATAATATCTTATTTTTTAAAAAGATGTTAATCTATTTCCTTTTTATCCTCTCTTTTAGATGACAACTTATAAACCAAATACCCAAAACCTACTATAAAGTGTATGATTTCTTTTATTCAACAACAAACTAAATTACCCTTAGCATCCATTCAAAACACTATTGAATTGTTACTTGAAGACTGCACATTACCTTTTATTGCACGTTATCGAAAAGAAAAAACAGGAAATTTAGATGAAGTAGAAATTGGCAACATCATTACCTACAAAGAGCAATTTGAAGCTCTTGAAAAGCGTAAAAAAAGTATTTTAAAATCTCTTAAGGAGCAAGAAGTTTTAACTGATGAGTTGCATCAAAAAATTAAAAACACTACAAATTTAATTATCTTAGAAGATCTTTATTTACCTTTTAAGAAAAAACGAAAAACAAAAGCATCTGTTGCCAAAGAAAACGGTTTAGAGTCTTTAGCAAAAATGTTGATGAGCCAACGTGTAAACAATGTAGAGTACACCGCTTCTAAATATGTTAAAAACACAATTAATAGTATTGAAGATGCATTAGAAGGAGCTCGATATATTATTGCAGAATGGATTAATGAACGCAGTGATATTAGAAACCAAATACGATACCAATTAGAGCGATTTGCAACTATTACCACCAAGGTTATAAAAAGTAAAAAAGAAGCTGAAAAAGCTCAAAAATTTTCTCAATATTTTGATTGGAGTGAGTCTTTGTCTAGAATTCCTTCTCATAGATTATTAGCTATTTTACGAGCAGAACATGAAGGTTTTATTCGTGTAAAAATTGAAATAGATAGCGAAAAAGCACTTTTTAAAATAGAAAATCGTATTGTACGAACACAAAACGAATATGCGAATCAATTAGAATTGGCTATTAAAGATAGCTACAAACGATTATTGTATCCTGCTTTGTCTAATGAAATTTTAGTAAAAGCTAAAGAAAAAGCAGATGATGATGCGATAAACGTTTTTGCGAAAAATTTACAACAGTTATTATTAGGAGCTCCTTTAGGTGAAAAAAGGATTTTAGCCATCGATCCTGGATTTAGAACAGGATGTAAAATAGTTTGTTTAAATGCTCAAGGAGGTTTGGTACACAACGAAACGATATATCCGCATGCACCACAGAATCAAAAAATAGAAGCGATTAAAAAACTAAGTTCTTTGGCAGAAGCATATAAAATAGAAGCTATTGCTATTGGAAATGGGACTGCTTCTAGAGAAACGGAACAGTTAATTCGTAAAATTCAATTTAAAAATGTACCAGAAATTTTTGTGGTAAGTGAAGCTGGAGCGTCTATTTATTCGGCTTCTAAAATTGCTAGAGAAGAGTTTCCTACTTATGATGTTACCGTAAGAGGTGCTGTTTCTATTGGTCGTAGATTGGCAGATCCATTGGCAGAATTGGTGAAAATAGACCCAAAATCTATTGGCGTTGGGCAATATCAACACGATGTAGATACTACAAAACTTAAAAAATCTTTAGACAACGTAGTAGAAAGTTGCGTAAATAATATTGGCGTAAATATAAATACTGCTAGCGAACCTCTTTTGAGTTACGTCTCTGGAATTGGCCCCAAACTGGCTCATAATATTGTGAATTACAGAAATGAAAACGGTGCTTTTTTATCAAGAAAAGAAATTAAAAAAGTACCTCGTTTAGGTGGAAAGGCTTTTGAGCAATCTGTAGGTTTCTTACGAATTAAAAAAGGTAAAAACCCGTTAGATGATGCTGCTGTTCATCCAGAAAGTTATTCTTTGGTACTAAAAATGGCAAAAGATATTGGTAAAAATATAGATGATTTAATAGCAAATAAGCCTCTTTTACAACAAATACAATTAGAAAAATATATTTCTAAAACAGTTGGATTGCCTACTTTACAAGACATTCTAAAAGAATTAGAAAAACCTGGTGTAGATCCAAGAGAAAAAGCAAAAGTCTTTACATTTAATCAGCAAATAAAAACAATAAACGATGTCATAGCAGGTCAATTATTACCTGGTATTATAAACAATATTACCAATTTTGGATGTTTTGTAGATATTGGCATCAAAGAAAGCGGTTTAGTGCATGTGTCTAATTTGTCTAACACTTTTGTAAAAGATGTAAATGAAGTTGTAAGCTTACATCAACAAGTAATTGTAAAAGTTGTAGAGGTAGATGTGGCAAGAAAAAGAATTCAGCTTTCTTTGAATTACAACAAATAAGTGTTTGGCTTTTACAACTTAAAGGTCTTACTTAAAACCATTTGCTATATCTCTACTTTATAAGTGCCTTAATTTTATTTACATAGGGATCTGTATCTGTCCAAGATTTTCCAAGACGAATAATGGTTAAATTTTTACGGGCATTAAAATAGATTTCTTGCCCTAAAATTCCGATAGCAAAAATATCATCAGAATTTTTAAAACCATACCATTGATATTGGTAATAATCGTTATTTTTATTTGGTGTAACGCAATTATTTACCCATTCTTCTGTAACTATTTGTTTGCCATTAAATTTTCCTTTATGAATCATTAAACGAGCAATTTTTGCTAAATCTATGGCCGTTGTATTTAATCCGCTAAAAGCTTTCGCATTTTTATTACGTTCTCCATCATAACTCCAAGTTGCGTTGTTTTCCATTCCTAACGGAATCCATAATTTCTCTTCAAGGTATTTTCCCAATTGTTTGTTTGTGGCTCTTTCTATAGCAATTCCTAACATTGCTGTACATACACTTTGGTATTCATGTTTTTCTCCAGGTTGATGTATAAATTTTAACTTTTTAATTACATTTAGCTGATTTCTTCCATAATATAGTTTGGTTACTTCATCAAACGGATTGCTATATGTTTCTCTAAATTTTAAACCAGAACGCATATTTAGTAAATGCTCAATCGTTAATTTATTAAATGTAGCGTTTGCTTCTGAAAGTTCTGGGATGTATTTGGTAATAGGATCATGTACACTTGTTATTTTTCCTTCTTCAACAGCAATACCAACTAGTAAAGAAGTTACCGATTTTGATACCGAAAAAATAGTAGAAATGGAATCTCTTTTATAGCCTTCAAAATAGTTTTCATACACAATGCTATCATTTTTAATAACCAAAAAAGCGGTAGTTTCTGTAAATTTATCTAAGGTTTCTGTAAGGCTATATCTTTTATTTTTAACGCCAAAAGTAAGTTCGTTTATTTTTGTTGCTAATGCAGATTGTTTTGCTTCTATAAAATGAAACTGCTCAGTTCCTGTATTTACTTTTGTGTATGGAAATATTTTATGATCGTCAATATCTGCGGTATAATAATAAATCATTCTACCATATTGGCAAGATTGTAGACTTAATAAAGCGATGGTAATTAAAATTAATTTTTTCATTTGGATATAAGTTTTATATTCATTTATACCGCAAACTAATTGCTTTTTCTCTTTAAAATTGGCTTAAAACAGGTTATTGTGGCGAAATGCTACTTCTGTGTGGTTGACAGTAATGTTTCTTTTACTTGAGATTGTAGTGTTCTAGAAACTGGTATCTTAATTTCAAAATCTAAATACACATATAACTTTTTATTTTCAGTTTTTAGCCCCTTAAAATGTGAAGGGTTTATCAAATAAGAGCGATGTGTTTTTAATAAACTAGGAACTATTTTTTCTATTTCTGTAATTTTATTTCTTAACAATTTCTTTTTAAGAGCATTGTTCTCTATGTAATTTACTTCAATATAATTGTCTGAAGATTTTATAAAAAGTAACTCATTTACGTTCAGCTTTATAAAATCGTACTTTCCTTTTCCTTGTATCGTTATTTTATTTCTTAAAGGAATTGCATCAGAAAATTTCCCTAAAAGAAACCGACTAATAAGAACCAACGGTAAAATAATAACCAGAGAAGGCACATACATATATTGTGAAAATTCTATAAACGAATTGGCGTCTGTTGGACTGGAAACAACCATATATTTATAAAAAAGATAATTAAGTATGGCACCAGAAATTGATAAAATAACAGTAAATATAACTTCGTTTTTAAGTAGCCAATCTTTTTTTATGTTTCTTTTCTGATAAAAAATCGCACACCAATAACTTAAAGATTCTACAAGTCCATAAAGTGGTAATAAGGTAAGTTTATCATACAAAGAAAATTCATTGATAAAAAAGGGTTCTGAGAAATATAAAAAAACGAATGTCCAAAGAAATAAACCAAGCGCAACTAAAAAATGATGTGCTAAGTTTTTATCAATAGGATATTTTTTATTTAAAAAACTCACTCTTTTTTATCGCCTTTTTTAGGAGATAATTTGTAAATCAAATAACCAAAACCAACTACAAAATGTAGTACTAATACAATAATAATGATGAGTGTTGTGGTATCCATACTGCAAAAATAATCAATTTATAGTATAAAAAAAAACGCCTATTCTAAAAGAATAGGCGTTTTTTAATGGTTCAAAATACTATTGTTTCCCTCCCAACATCATCAATTCATTACAAACCACCTCCGTTATATAGCGTTTATTTCCTTCTTTATCATCCCAAGAACGTGTGGTTAGTTTTCCTTCTACAGCAACTTGACTTCCTTTTTCAAGATATTTTTCTATAATTTCTGCAGTTTTATTCCATGCAACAATATTGTGCCATTGTGTATCTGTTACTTTTTCGCCCTGTGCGTTTTTGTAAGTTTCGTTTGTAGCAAGATTAAATTTTGCTAATTTTTTCCCACTATCTAAAGTGATTATTTCTGGATTGTTTCCTAAGTTTCCAATCAATTGTACTTTGTTTCTTAACGTACTCATAAGATAAGTTTTAAATGTTTATAAAATTAGTATCTGTCAATTCATTTTGACTCTGCAAAGATGCGATGACATCCAAATTATTATCGGTTGTTAAACGGTTACTTTCGATTGTAAATGAATGTTGTCGTTTAATTATTTTTTAGTACCTTTGTTTTCAAATAGTTATACATGAGATTTTATTTAGAAACTGAACGATTAATTTTAAGAGAATTACAAGAAACCGATATTGATGGCATTTTTGAATTAGATTCTAATATTGATGTGCATAAATATTTGGGTAATAATCCGATTAAAACAATACATCAAGCAGAAAAAATTATCACATTTATTAGAGATCAATACAAAGAAAGGGGTATTGGGAGGTTTGCAGCTATCGAAAAATCTTCTGGAGAATTTATAGGTTGGTCTGGATTAAAATTAAATGAAGGAGAAAAAGAAGAACTAAACGGATTTCAAAATTTTATTGATATTGGATATCGACTCATTCCACGATTTTGGGGCAAAGGTTATGCCTCTGAATCTGCATTTGCTTGTTTAGATTTTGGTTTCAAACAAATGAATTATAATGTAATTTATGGAGCTGCAGAAATTGAAAATATAGGCTCAAATAAAGTTTTGCAAAAAATAGGATTGCAATATATAAATGAGTTTTCTTTTGAAAACGTTTTAACAAATTGGTACGAACTTAAAAAAGAAAATTATGGAAACTCAAAAATGTTTGGAGTGTAATGAACCTTTTAAAGGGCGAATTGATAAGAAATTTTGCTCAGATTATTGTAGAAATACTTATAATAATAAAATTGATAAAGAAAGTAAAAATATGATTCGGAATGTAAATTACCGTTTACGAAAAAATTATAAAACACTTACTAAACTCAATAAAATAGGAAAAACAAAAGTTACAAGAGTACGTTTACTGAGTAATAATTTTGATTTTAATACCTTCACATCCATCTACACAACCAAAACAGGAAATACCTATTTTTATGTGTATGACCAAGGTTATTTAGCCTTAGAAAACGATTATTATTTACTGATAAAAAGAGATTAATTTCTTGTTTCGTACCTTTATCACAAATCAATTACCAATGAAAAAAATATCTTCACTTACCTCTATTCTAATTATTATTGCTGTTATTTATTGGGCTTTTGCGGATATGATGCCATCCGTAGAAATTCAAAAAACAACCGATAAAACAGCCTTTTCTTTAGACAATGCATTACATCATCTAAAAAATATTACTCAGAAAACACATTATGTTGGCACACCAGAGCACAAAGTTGTGCAAGAATATATTGTCAATGAATTAAAAAAATTAAACCTCGAACCAGAAATACAGGTACAAACCGCTATCAATAAAAAATGGTTTGCTGCCACTACAGCAGAAAACATTATTGCCACTATAAAAGGAAGTGGCAATGGTAAAGCATTGCTACTTTTAACTCATTATGACTCTTCTGTACATTCTTCTTTAGGCGCAAGTGATGCCGGTTCTGGCGTGGTAACTATTTTAGAAGGTGTTCGGGCTTTTTTAGCAAAAAATAAGACTCCTAAAAATGATATTATCATTCTAATTACCGATGCTGAAGAAATCGGTTTATTAGGTGCAAAAGCTTTTGTTGACAAACATCCTTTGGCAAAAAATATCGGTTTGGTTTTAAATTTTGAAGCTCGTGGAAGCGGTGGACCAAGTTATATGTTGATGGAAACCAACGGTAAAAACTCAAAATTATTATCAGAATTTATCAAAGCAAAACCGAACTATCCTGTGGCGAGTTCATTAATGTACAGCATTTATAAAATGTTGCCAAATGATACCGATTTAACCGTTTTTAGAGAAGATGGAGATATTAACGGATTCAATTTTGCTTTTATTGGCGATCATTTTGATTATCATACCGCTCAAGATACTTATGAAAGATTAGACCGAGAAACGCTATTACATCAAGCTGATTATTTAACAACAACTCTTCATTATTTTGCAGAGTCTGATTTAGAAAACCTACAAAGTGAAACCGATTTTGTGTATGTAAATTTCCCATTTATAAAATTACTTACCTATCCGTTTTCGTGGATTTTACCGATGTTAATTATTGCAGGAGTACTCTTTTTAGTACTGATTTTCTTCGGAATTTCTTTAAATAAATTGACTGTAAAAGGAATTTTTAAGGGATTTGTTCCTTTTCTAATTTCACTTATTTTGGGTGGTGGTATTACCTTCGGATTGTGGAAATTGTTATTAGTAATTCATCCGCAATATCAAGATATATTACATGGATTTACCTACAATGGATACCAATATATCTTAGCGGTCGTATTTTTAAACCTTTGGATTTTATTTAAAGTATATCAAAAATATAAAGATATTGAAAAACCCATCAACTTATTGATTGCTCCTTTATTTATTTGGATCATTATCAATTATTTAATTTCTGTTTATTTACAAGGAGCAGGTTTCTTTATCATTCCTGTTTTTAGCGCTTTATTGATATTGATAATTGCTATTTTTATGAATTTAGAAGAAAGATCTAAACCTATTTTATTTACAATTCTATCCATTCCAACTCTTTATATTTTCACCCCTTTGGTACAAATGTTTCCTGTAGGATTGGGTTTAAAAATGCTTTTTATAAGTGCTATTTTTATCGTGTTAATTTTTGGTTTATTTACACCTGTTCTTATTCGAAAAAAATCATCAAAAAACCTTACAAAACTACTTGGTTTCTTAACTATTTTGGTTTTTGGATTGGCAACTGCTAATAGTGGTTTTTCTGTGGATCATAAAAAACCGAATAGCTTGGTTTACATTCAAAATTCTGATACAAAAACAGCCGTTTTTGGCACATACAACAAAACTTTAGATGCATATACAGCACAAATTTTTGGAGAAAACCCTACAAAAGCAACCGTTAAAAATGCCGATACAAAAAGTAAGTATAATACCCGTTTTCACTATCAAAAAAAGACAGATTATAAAAACTTTACATCCTCAGAAATAGCGATTACTCAAGATACAATTATCAATCAAAAAAGAATGGTTACATTGATCATTACACCGCAACGAAAAGTAGATAAAATTGAGTTTTTAACAGAAAAAGAAATCACTTTTGATACATTAAAAGTAAATGATGTGCCCGTAAATAAAACAAAAAGTTACACCAGAAAAAAAGGAACATTTTTAATTTTTCAATTAGGAAATGAAGATAAAGATATTAAATTATCGTTTATTATTAATGCAAATACTGAGCCTTCAATTATTTTGAATGAAATTTCATATGATTTACTTACAAACCCCACATTTAATTTGCAACCAAGAACAGAAAAAATGATGCCAATGCCTTTTGTAACCAATGATGCAATTATTTCTTCTAGAAAAATAAAAATGTAAAATAAAATTAATCAATACAAGAAACACGTAGCGTATTTACCATTCCTTTAGCTTTTACTGGCATAGAAGTCAGGTTGATAATTAAATCGTTTTTTCCAACAAATCCTTTTTGTTTTGCAAGTTTATTAATATCAGCAACGGTATTATCTGTACTTAACTCTTTATCATAATAAAAAGCTTTAACA
>CAZZNK010000036.1:0-22333 GCA_964655585.1 uncultured Flavobacteriaceae bacterium | reverse complement strand
ATAATCAGTATTTGCTAAAGGTGTTAAAAATAAAAGTATGAGTTTGCCCTGTCAAGTAAACCGCTTCTATTCAATTTAATAAGATTATCCTTATATAAGTATTCAATAAGAATTAGCCTATTAGATGTATCATAACTTAATTTAAAATGATTGATATTTTTACTTTCATCTTCTGATAAGGTTATTCTTCCTTCAGTTTTAGAATAAGGTGTTTCACGAAAAACGAGATGTTTAAAATATTTTATTGTTTGAGCTTCTGTAAGCAAGCTACACGATAAAAAAACTATAGTTAAAAGGAAATGCTTCATAGGAATAATATTAAATGAATCACAAATATAACTAAACCATTAGTTTAAACTAATGGTTTAGTTATATTTATTGAGATGTTCATTTGTTTTGAAAAATTTTAACAAAGGTAGTAGAGTATTTCCTCTGTCTTTATTCTTAAGTTTGGTTTCTATAGCTTGTTGCCAACTGAGTTATACTATAAAATTAAACACCTTCAATAATCACCTGGTTTTTAATAATATCTTCAAAATTTTCTCTTTTGGTAATTAGGTAATCTTTACTATCAATCAACATTACTTCTGCAGGTTTTAAGCGGGAATTATAGTTAGATGCCATAGAAAAACAGTAAGCCCCTGCATTGTGAAAGCATAAAATATCTTCTTCAGAAATTTCGTTAATTCTACGGTTAGATCCAAAAGTATCTGTTTCGCAAATATACCCAACTACGGTATAAAATCTTTCCCTACCATTTAGGTTAGAAATATTTTCTATATGATGGTAAGAATTGTACATCATCGGTCTTCCAAAATGATTAAAGCCACTATCAACACCCGCAAAAACGGTAGAAGTAGTTTGTTTAATTACGTTTACTTTGGTTAAAAAATACCCAGACTCACTCACTAAAAACTTACCAGGTTCAAATAGTAAGGTTAGTTTTTTACCGTATTCTTTAGAGAATTGATTAAAACGTTTGCTTAGTTTTTCTCCAAATTCTTCTATATTGGTTTCAATATCTCCTTTTTTATAAGGTACTTTAAAACCGCTACCAAAATCAATAAAATCTAAATTATCAAACTGTTTTGCAGTGTCTAATAAAATTTCTGAAGCACGCAAAAAAGTATCAATATCTAAAATATCAGAACCTGTGTGCATATGAATTCCGCTTATACGCATACCTGTATTTTTTACAACTCTAAGAATATGTGGCGTTTGATAGATTGAAATGCCAAATTTAGAATCAATATGACCTACAGATATTTTGCTATTTCCACCTCCCATAACATGTGGATTGATACGAATACAGACAGGAATTTCAGGATGTTTTTGTCCGAATAATTCTAAAATAGAAAGATTATCAATATTTATTTGAACTCCTAATTTAGCAACCTTTTCAATTTCTTCTAACGAAACTCCATTGGGTGTGAAAAATATACTTTCTGGTGTGTATCCAGCAGCTAAACCTAACTGTACTTCTTGAGAAGAAACCGTATCTAACCCAGCTCCTAAATTTTTTATAAACTTTAAAATGTTGATGTTAGACAGTGCTTTTACAGCATAATTAATTTTTAAAGCATCAACATTAGAAAAAGCATCGGTTAACCGTTTGTATTGAGATGCTATTTTATCGGTATCATATACATATAACGGGCTTCCGTATTTCTCTGTTAGTTGTAGTAAAGTTTCTCTGTTCATGAGTTCTGAGATTTGATAAATTAAAAATCAAAAATAGAAAAAAAGTAATTATATAGACTTTATTTTGATACTATTTTTTATATAAGCTTATTATCTTTAAATTTTTATAAAATTGGTTAAAACCCTGTTAATAACTAATTGAAATGCTCATTTTATTTTTTAAAAGGATGTGTTATTTTAGCAATCACTTCAACTAGTAGAAAGATTTATGACAAAAGAAACAAAATACACCGAAGATAATATACGATCACTTGATTGGAAAGAGCATATAAGAATGCGTCCTGGAATGTATATTGGTAAATTAGGAGATGGCTCTTCTTCTGATGATGGTATTTATATTCTGATAAAAGAAGTACTAGACAATTCTATAGACGAATTTGTTATGGGAGCTGGTAAAACTATTGATGTTTCTATACAAGGCACCAAAGTAATTGTAAGAGATTACGGACGAGGAATTCCATTAGGAAAAGTGGTAGATGTAGTTTCTAAAATGAATACAGGGGGGAAATATGATTCTCGTGCTTTTAAAAAATCGGTAGGATTAAACGGAGTAGGTACCAAAGCTGTAAATGCTTTATCAGAATTTTTTAGAGTAGAATCTACCAGAGATGGAAAATCTGCAGCAGCAGATTTTACTAGAGGAAACTTAGAAAACGAAGAATTTTTAGAAGAAACATCGCGTAGAAAAGGAACAAAAGTTAGTTTTATTCCTGATGAAAAAATCTTTAAGAAATTTAAATTTAGACCTGAGTATGTTATAAAAATGCTTAAAAATTATGTCTATCTAAACCCAGGATTGACCATTGTTTTTAACGGCGAAAAATATTTTTCAGAAAATGGATTAAAAGATTTATTGGAAGACAATAACAATATCGAAGATATGTTGTACCCAATAATTCACTTAAAAGGAGAAGATATTGAAGTCGCTATTACGCATAGTAAAACCCAATATTCAGAAGAATATCATTCTTTTGTAAACGGACAAAACACCACACAAGGAGGTACACATCAAGCTGCATTTAGAGAAGCTATTGTAAAAACAATTAGAGAATTTTATGGCAAAAATTTTGATGCATCAGATATCAGAAAATCAATTATTTCTGCGATATCAATCAAAGTGATGGAACCTGTTTTTGAAAGTCAAACAAAAACAAAGCTCGGTTCCACAGATATGGGTGGAGATATGCCAACAGTAAGGACTTATATTAATGATTTTTTAAAAAATCAACTTGATAATTATTTGCATAAAAATGTAGTTGTAGCAGAAACATTGCAACGAAAAATTGTACAAGCAGAAAAAGAACGAAAAGAATTATCAGGCATTAGAAAACTAGCAAGAGATAGAGCAAAAAAAGCCAGTTTACACAATAAAAAATTACGAGATTGTCGGATTCATTTAGCTGATATTAAAAAAGAAAATCATTTAGAGACCACACTTTTTATTACGGAAGGAGATTCTGCCTCTGGATCTATTACAAAATCTAGAAATGTAAACACGCAAGCAGTATTCAGTTTAAAAGGGAAACCATTAAATTCTTACGGATTGTCTAAAAAAATTGTGTACGAAAATGAAGAATTTAATCTTTTACAAGCCGCATTAAATATAGAAGATGGCTTAGAAGGGTTGCGGTATAACAATGTGGTTATTGCTACGGATGCTGATGTAGATGGAATGCATATTCGATTATTATTAATTACCTTTTTCTTACAGTTTTTCCCTGAACTAATCAAAGAAGGGCATCTATATATTTTAGAAACCCCCTTATTTAGAGTTCGGAATAAAAAAGATACTTACTACTGTTATTCTGAGGAAGAAAAAAGAGTCGCCATCAAGAAATTAAGAGGAAAACCAGAAATTACACGATTTAAAGGGTTAGGAGAAATATCACCGAATGAGTTTGTTCATTTTATTGGCGATGATATCCGTTTAGAACCTATAATGTTAGACAAAGAAAAATCGATAGAAGAATTATTAAAATTCTATATGGGGAAAAATACACCTGATAGGCAGAAATTTATCATAGAAAATTTAAAAGTGGAGTTAGATTTGGTTGAGGAAGTTTAATATGAGAAAAAGAAAGTTTAGAAATATAGTAGCAATACTTGCAGGAATTATGATTTTAACTCACCTTTTTGAAGTTAATTTTGAGAATTTAGCATGGGAAGAAAATAAATCTTCTTATTTAGGAATTATTTCAATGTTGCTTTTAGTTATTGCTATGATATTTTCTAATAAGCATGATAGTAAAGAAAGGATAAAGAGCTGCCAAAAGGCAAAACGGATACAAGAAAGATAATTAAACAGTTAAACGAACAAACGTTTAAACTTTTATAATGAGCGAAGAAAATAACAATTACGAAAACGACGAAGAATTAACACATTCTGTAGAAACTACTGAAACTATTACCAAGGTTACAGGAATGTTTAAAGAGTGGTTTTTAGATTATGCCTCATATGTAATTTTAGAAAGAGCAGTACCTGCAATAAATGATGGTCTAAAACCTGTGCAACGTAGAATTATGCATTCTATGAAAGATCTAGATGATGGTCGTTATAATAAAGTTGCCAATATAGTTGGGCACACAATGCAGTATCATCCACATGGAGACGTTTCTATTGCAGATGCGATGGTACAAATTGGTCAGAAAGAATTACTGATTGATATGCAAGGAAACTGGGGAAATACCTTAACGGGTGATAGAGCTGCGGCATCAAGATATATCGAAGCACGCTTGTCTAAATTTGCTTTAGAAGTAGTTTTTAATCCGAAGACAACCGAATGGAAATCATCTTATGATGGAAGGCGAAAAGAGCCCGTAGATTTACCTGTAAAATTTCCATTATTATTAGCACAAGGAGCAGAAGGAATTGCCGTAGGATTATCAACCAAAATATTACCACACAATTTTAATGAACTGATAGATGCGTCTATAAAATATTTAAAAGGAAGAAGTTTTAATATTCTTCCTGATTTTTTAACTGGCGGAATCGCAGATTTTACCAATTATAATGATGGAAAACGAGGAGGAAAAGTAAGAGTTAGAGCTCAAGTTTCTCAGCAAGATAAAAAGACCTTGGTCATTACTGAAATTCCTTTCGGAACAACAACATCATCTTTAATTGATAGTATTTTAAAGGCAAATGAAAAAGGGAAAATCAAAATTAAAAAAATTGAAGATAATACTGCTGCCAATGTAGAAATTTTAGTGCATTTGCCTGCAGGAATATCGCCAGACAAAACCATTGATGCATTGTACGCATTTACCAATTGCGAGGTGTCAATTTCTCCGTTGTCTTGTATTATTGAGAACAATACACCTGTTTTTATTGGAGTTTCAGAAATGCTAAAACACTCTACCAATTTAACGGTAGATTTGTTAAAAAAAGAGCTCGAAATTCAGCTAAATGAATTAGAAGAACAGTGGCATTTTTCATCCTTAGAAAGAATTTTTATTGAAAATAGAATTTATCGAGATATTGAAGAAGAAGAAACGTGGGAAGGTGTAATTACTGCAATAGATAAAGGATTACAGCCATATGTAAAACATTTAAAAAGAGCCGTTACGGAAGAAGATATTGTACGATTGACAGAAATTAGAATTAAGAAAATTTCGAAGTTCGATATCGATAAAGCCAAACAATATATAGAGAGTTTAGAAGATAAAATTGCGATTGTAAAAGGGCATTTAGCGAATTTAATCAATTTTGCAATTGACTATTTTAAAAACTTAAAAACCAAATACGGAAAAGGAAAAGAGCGTAAAACCGAAATTAGAATTTTTGATGATATTATTGCCACCAAAGTGGTTATTAGAAATACAAAGTTATATGTTAATAGAGAAGAAGGTTTTGTAGGAACATCGCTTAGAAGAGATGAATATGTTGCTGATTGCGCTGATATTGACGCTATTATTATTTTTAGAGCAGATGGTAAAATGATGGTAACCAAAGTGGCATCAAAAACCTTTGTAGGTAAAAATATTATCCATATCGCCATCTTTAAAAAGAAAGACAAACGCACCGTATATAATATGATGTATAAAGATGGTAAGTCAGGACCAAGTTATATGAAACGTTTTAATGTAACCAGTGTTACTCGCGATAAAGAATATGATTTGTCTAACGGAAGTAAAGGGTCTAAAGTGCTTTATTTTACTGCAAACCAGAATGGAGAAGCAGAAGTTGTGACCATTAATTTACGAGCTGTAGGAAGTGTTAAAAAGTTAAAATGGGATATTGATTTTTCTGATTTAGCGATTAAAGGTCGTGGAGTTCGTGGAAATACAATTACCAAGTTACCTATTCGAAAAGTAGAGTTTAAATCGGCAGGAGTTTCTACCTTAAAACCTCGTAAAATTTGGTTTGATGATGCGGTACAACGCTTAAATGTTGATCATAGAGGTGAGCTATTAGGCGAGTTTAGAGCAGAAGATAAATTGTTAATTGCCACGCAATCTGGTAAAATAAAAGCAGTAAAACCAAATGTTACCATGCATTTTGAACAAGATATGATTGTTTTAGAAAAGTGGCATCCGAAGAAGCCAATTTCTGCCATTTATTTTGATGGTGAAAAACAGAAATACTATGTCAAACGGTTTTTAATTGAAACGACTGACAAGGAAGATATCTTTATTTCAGAGCATCCAAAATCACAATTAGAAATTATTGCTACAGATTACAGACCAGTGGCAGAAGTAGTTTTTTCTAAGCGTAGTTTAGAAAATTTAGAAATAGATTTAGAAAATTTTATTGCTGTAAAAGGAATGAAAGCACTTGGTAATCAGTTAACTTCAGATAAAATTCGTCAAGTTAATTTGTTAGAGTCATTGCCATATACCGCACCAGAACCCCCCAAGGTAGAAGAAGTTGAGGTAGTTGATGAAGAGGTAATTACGGATAAAAAACTACCATTAAAAACTGAAAAGATAGCGCCAAAAGCAATTATTAGTAGTAAAGAAAAAGCTAAAAAAGCACTTCAAAGAACTATTGATGCAAAAAAAGAAAATTTAAAAGCAAAAGATGATGAAAACCAGACAAAACTTTTTTAGAGAAATGTTTAAAGTAAAAATATGAAAGATTTTATACTTAGTTTCTTAAAATTAGAAGGCTTTTGGGATATTGCTTTATACCTTTTTTTGGTGTTTTTTATTGCGTGGTTACTTTCAAGAATTATCAGGTATATTATTGTAAAAATTTTAAAAACTAGAAAATCAGATGTTCATAAACGTACAAGTTTTCAGTTTTTACGAAATTCCGTAAAATTCTTTGTAGGTATATTTGCGCTCGTTTTTATTATCATTACGGTCCCCGTTTTTAGAAGTAAGGCGGCATTTATTTTTTCTGGAGCAGGTATCTTAGCTGCAATTATAGGTTTTGCAGCACAGGCAGCAATTTCAAATTTAATTGCAGGAGTTTTTATTGTAATATTTAAGCCATTTAGGGTTGGCGATTATATAAAGTTAGATGAAAAACGAACAGGAATTGTAGAAGATATTACACTTCGACACACGGTAATTAATAATTTTGAAAATAAGCGATTAATTATACCAAACTCAGTGATTAGTACAGAATCTGTCTTAAATCATACCATTGATGATTCTCATATTTTAAGTTTCAATAACTTTAAAATTGGGTTGAATGCAAATATCGATTTGGCAAGGGAAATTATTCTCGAAGAAACCCAAAAGTTAAATTTTGTAATAGATACACATATTACAAAAGAGACAATTACAACTACAAATACTACAGAAGTTCGGGTTATTGAGGTTTCAGAAAATTATATTCATTTACGGGCATATGTTTGGTTGAATGATCCTTTTCAAGAATTTAAACTGAAATGTACATTAAAAGAAGCTGTACATAAACGTTTTGTTTCTGATGGGGTTGATTTGCCAATTGTTATTCGAAAAGTAATAAAATAGTGACTATTTTAGTTTTTCAAAAAATGTTAATTTATAATTTGGTAACAGCTCTGGGTGCGTAATTTTAATCATGTCTTTTAATACTAAATCGGGTCGAGTAGGAGCGAGCTCAAAATAAATGGCACCGCCTGTTTTTCCTTTTTTTATAGTTGGAGAATAGATGTTGTCATTTTTAAAAGCCTTAAATTTAGCATAATGTTGATTGCTTTTTAACAATTGTTTTTTAGAAGAAAAGTAACCAGGAGCAATCCAAAAATCAGCTTCTTTTCCTTGGTCAAAAACACTTTCAAAACTTAATGATAAGCTTCCTTTTCCATTGGTGTTTTTCCAAAGATAATTTAAGTTGGCATCGTTTAAAAATTGTGCCACAAAACTTTTTCCTGCGGGTAAATTCCAAATATCTTTACTCATAATTGCGCCAGACAAAACCGTTGGTTGATGAGTTGCCTTTTTTGCAATTTTTTTCGCTCTTAAATAATTAGTTTCAATCACATTAAAAATGCTGTCAGCCTTTTGCTCTTTATCAAATAAAACCCCGAAAAACTTAATCCATTCTGCTCTTCCAAGAGGTGTTTCTTCTAACCAATCTCCATTAAAAATAACAGGAATTCCTGCTTGTTCAATAGTGTTATAGGTTTTGTTTATTTTACTCATCGAAAACCCGACGACCAATTCTGGTTGAATGTCTAGTAAAATTTCGGTATTGATAGATGCTTCTTTTCCGAGTTCTTTAATATGACCATTATCAATGCGTTTTCTTATTTTTTCTGATGATATGTATTTTGCATGCGGAAACCCGATGAGAGCATTTTCTTTTCCGAGTAACTCAATCATTGGGATGTGCGTGGTAGAGGTTACCACAATTTTATCAATAGGAACAAAAATGGTGTTTTGCAATTTTTGTTCTTTTTTCTGATGCTTTTTTTGAGATATAATATATTCAAAGACTTCTTTTGATTTTGGGTAGGGAGCTTTGATAATCAGTTTTTTAATTCCGTTATCATACTGAATGTCAAACCCTTTTGCGTAGCGAACCAATTTGTTGGCAGCACTGTTTATCAACGGTTTTTTTACTGATTTTTCTTGCTTACAAGCAGTCATCATCCATAAAAAAAGAAAGGAAACACTATAAAGTACAATTGATTTTTTCATTTAAAAATAATTTGAGTACAAGGTTACAAAATATTTTTCTACTATCAATTTTTCAATTACATTTGCCTCGATTTTTGGTTTTATCTACATTTAGTGTAGAAAAATTAAAAGGGAATTCGGTGTGAATCCGAGACTGTTCCCGCAACTGTAAGCTAATAAGCTTGTAAAAAATCTTAAACCACTGTTCTATTAAGAATGGGAAGGAATTTTACAAGACGCAAAGTCAGGAGACCTGCCAAAGAATCAACAGAAGTAAAAAACTTTCGGGATAAAGGTAGTTATGAGTTTTAATGTGAAATATATTTCAATTGTGTTTATTATTTTTATGGCTAATAGTTTATTAGCTCAGAATGATAGTATCATAGAATTAGACGAAATAGTATTGCCAATTTTTAAACTTAAAAACTTCTCAAAAGGCTATAGTATGAGGATTTTAAAGAAGAGTAGTATCGCAAAAAACAAGACTTCTTTAACCGATGTTTTACGATATAATTCGTTCTTGTATTTCAAAGAAAATGGACATGGTATGGTTTCTTCTCCATCATTTCGGGGTACATCAGCATCACAAACTGCGGTGGTTTGGAACGGAATAAATATCAATTCTCAATTAACAGGGCAAACAGATTTTAATACAATTCCAATTAATTCATTAAATAGTATTTCTATTCGAAATGGCGGAGGAAGTGTATTATATGGTAGCGGTGCAATTGGTGGTACAATTCATTTAAATAATAACATTCTTTTTAAAAAGAAGCAAGAAAGTAATTTGTCTGTATCCTATGGAAGTTTTAATACGATAAATACTTTTTTTAATGGAACATTCTCAAGCAAAAAAAGTCATATAAACACAACAATAGAATACAATACTTCGGATAATGATTATCGCTTTTTAGGAACGTCATTATTTAATGAAAACGGAAGTTATACAAACGTAAGTTTTAGTGGAAATTTTGGCTATAAGTTTGATAAAAAAAATCAACTAAAATATTATACCACTACTTTTTTTGGTGATAGAAATCTATCAAGAACTCTTACTGCACCATCTAAACAAAAATATAAAAATGTGACTACCAAGAATTTAGTAGCGTGGAATCATTTTATAAATTCTAAAGAAATTATAACTACAAAACTAGCTTTTTTAGGAGAGAAATATACTTTTTTTGAAGATAATACAAAACCAGAATTCTTTTCAGGAGGTACTTCTACTCAAATGATAGGAGTATTAGATTATAAAAATAAACTTTCTTCAAAAATAAATTTAGAAGGTATTATTAGTTTTGAAAGCGCAGTTGGTAGGGGAGATAATATAGAAAAGAAAATTAAAAAAGTATTTACAAGTGTTGTACTGATAAATCATAAATTAACTCAAAAATTAAGTTATGGCATTCAGTTAAGAAAAGAATATATAAAAACGTATAACTCTCCATTAGTGTATTCTTTAGGGATTGATTATAAGGTAAATAAAAACTATACATTATCTTTTAATACCTCTAAGAATTTTAGAACACCTACGTTTAATGATTTGTATTGGAAATTTGGAGGAAACCCTAATTTAAAACCAGAAACTTCTCAGCAAATAGAATTAGGAAGTACTTTAAAGGTAAAAAAATTCAAAATACAATTCAATATTTTTTACATCAAGTCGATAGATTTGATCCAATGGAAACCAGATAGCTCTGGTTCTTGGACACCAACAAATATTGCACAAGCAAAAAATTACGGTTCAGAAACATCTTTATATTATATAAAAAAAGTAGGGAATCATATTTTTAAAACTTCAGCAAACTATTCATTAACAATAGCTAAAAATGTAGAAACAGACAAAGATTTAAATTATGTTCCATTACATAGAACAAATTTTTCTTTAGATTATAATTATAAAAATATATCAGCATTTTATCAGCAGTTAATTAATGGAGAAGTATTGGTTATAGGTGATGTTTTACCGACTTATACAGTAAGTAATTTTGGTGTTGAGTATCAATTTACAAATCAAAAAGTACATCCAAAATTAGGGTTAAAAATAAATAATATTTTTAACACAAATTATCAAAATATTCTAAATAGGCCAATGCCTACTCGAAATATACAAATAACAATTAATTATAAATTTTAAAAAAATGAAAACAAAAAAAATAGTAGCAGTAGCAATTTTAGCAGGAATATTTTTTTCCTCTTGTAGTAAAGAAGAACCAGAGTTGCCAAAAGGAGATTATGATAACGGAATTTTAGTTTCTAACGAAGGTGCTTTTAGTGGAGGAACAGGAACCATTAACTACATTTCTGATGATTACTCAACAGAAGCAGAAAAAATTTACAAAGCCGTAAATAATGAAGATTTAGGAACAATTGTGCAATCTATTGGTTTCGATGATGATACGGCATATATTATAGCAAATGTGGGAAATAAAATTTCTGTAGCAAATAGGTATTCAATGGAAAAAAATGCGACAATTACTACAGACTTAAGCAACCCAAGATATATTGCTTTTGCAAATGGCAAAGGATATGTAACTAACTGGGGAGCAGGTTCTGATACAACTGATGATTATGTAGCAGTTATAGATTTAGCGACAAATTTAGTAACTCAAATGATTTCTGTAAACGAAGGGCCTGAACAAATTGTAGCAAATAATAATAAACTATATATCTCTCATAAAGGAGGTTGGGGTTCTGGTAATAGTGTTACCGTAATAGATGCAGCAACAAACACAGTAACAACAAATATTACTGTAGGCGATATTCCTGATGAGTTGTTTTTTGATAATAACGGTTTTTTAGTAGTTTCTTGTGAAGGAAAAGCAGTAACCAATTGGAATCCAAATGAAGTAATTGCAAAACTAGTAAGAATTAATGTTACTAATAATACTGTATCTTCAACATTAACTTTTGCAAGTGGAGTACATCCAAATGTAATGCTTAAAAATGATGGAAAAATCTATTTCTCTACTCCAAGTAAAGTTTATGAAATGAATGCTGATGCGACTTCTTTACCATCAAGTGAAATTATTACAACATCTGTCAAAGGGCTATCTGTAAGTGATGGAAAAATTTACACAACAGATGCAGGAGATAATGCTTCTAACGGAACGTTAAAAATATTTAGTGCATCTACAAAAGCAGAATTAAAGTCATTTACTATGGGTATTATTCCAAGTAAAATTTATTTTAATTAAATAATTTTTCAGAGTCAATAATCATATAAAAGTTAAGGTTTTCCGGAGGAATAGTTCTTAGCTTCTTGTTAGACTTTTTTTAACAATATACATTATTCCCTAGTAATGTGTTTTCAATAAATTTATGTTTATTGAACAAAACCTCACAAGAAATTGTGAGGTTTTGTTTTTACAATAATTTTCTAACTTCATTTTTAAGAAAAGCGATAGCAGTATCTGTTGGTGGTAGTGTTTTTGTGTATTCTAAAAGGATATTCTCTCGCAATTCATTAGCAGACTTTGTTTTTTCTGCAGTTTGTTTTAATTTGTTGATAATTGCATTTTTTGCAGCAATTACTGCTGTCCAAGAATTATCAGAAATATAGATTTGTTGCACTAAATTGTGTTCAAACTCTTGCTCTATGTTTTTTAAAAGCAATTGTAAATACTCGTCAGAATTTTCTCCGATGGGTTTTACACGGAGCAACATTTTTATAGGATTGATGCGTTCGCAAAATAACAATATTCTCTCGTATGCTTGTAGTTTTATAGGCAATGCTACTTTTTTCTTTTCTGCCAATAACTCTAAATTACTTTTTTGATAATTATTTTTGATAAAATGATTAAAAAAATAAAAGGCAATTACACCTGTTACGATTGAAGGAACTGTGTAAGATAGCATTTCTAGCATTTTAGAAGGGTTTAGAGAGATTATTATAATTAGAACTTCAAAAATACTTTTTGTAGTCGAATTTTCATAATTTATTTTCTATAAATGACAATTATCATTATTAAATAGAGAAGTTCTTCTGAAATTTGTAGAATAATTATAAATAATACAATAATGAAAGCAACAATTTTTAAAATTTATTTTTTACTATTTTCTGTAGCTCTATTTTCGCAAACAGGTCATGTTATGCAAGGTGTAGGTGCGGTAAATATGTCTATGGGAGGAGCAGCAACTGCACAACCAATTGATATAAATGGGGCTATTTTATGGAACCCAGCAACACTTTCTGCTTTTAAAGAAAAAGAATTTTCTTTTAGTATTGGAGCATTTTTCTCATCACCAGAATTATCTTCATCATTACCAGCAGGAGCTTTAGGTGCTGGTGCACCAGCAGTAAGTGGTACAACTTTAGATGCTAGAGGTGTTTCTATGATGCCTGCTATTGCTATGGTTTGGGCAAAAGAAGATAGCAAACATACCTTCGGATTATCTGCATTTGGTATTAGTGGTTTTGGAGTGAAATTTCCAGAAGAAGCAAACAACCCTATGGCAGGAGCAGGATTTAATCCTACAGGGAATTCGAATCCAATTAACTACCCGCAGGCAGCAATGGGCTTTGGTTTAATAGAATCAGATTATATGTTATTGCAAGTGTCTTTGAGTTATTCATACCAATTGTCAGATAAATTTTCTATCGGATTTCAGCCAAATATAGATTATGCAGCTTTACAGTTAGCACCAAACCCTTTAGCTTCACCAGATTTTCCACCACCTAACGGAACAGGAAAAGGATATCCAACAACTGATAAAGCATCAGCAATTGGTTACGGAGCACAAGTTGGGGTCTTTTATGATTCAGGAGAAATGTTAAAATTAGGAATGTCTTACAAAACCAAACAATCTTTTGGCGAGTTAGATTTTAAACAAACCTATTTAGATGGTTCTGCTGCACCTAACGTACAGTTTACAATGAACTATCCAGCAATTTTTTCTGTAGGGATGGGGTTATCAGGAGAAAAATTTGATTTTGCGTTAGATTATAGAACCGTTTTTTATGAAGATACAGAAGGGTTTAAAGAATCTGGTTGGCAAATTGCAACGAGTGGTCCTGCAACAGGTTTTCCAACGGGAGCGGTAAATGGTTTCGGATGGCAAAATATGAGTATTATTTCTGCAGGATTACAATATCAAATCACAGAAAAAATGCCAATTAGAGTAGGTTATACCTATAGTTCTAATGCTATAAAAGATGAATTAGCATTCTTCTCTGCGCCAGCACCAGCGGTAATTAATAACGCTGCTCAAATAGGTTTAGGATATAAATTTAACGACAAATGGGAGTTAAATGCATTGTATCACCAAGGGTTTAGAGGAGATGGAGTTACAGGAGAATTATTAAGTCCTACGGCAATAACTGCAACAAATCCATTAGGAGCGATGTCAGGAACAAGTGTTTCTTATAATATGGAAACATCTTTAATTCAATTTACCATAAATTATACATTTGGTAAATAAAAATTTAGTTAGTGTACTGAAAGAGACTGTCAGAAATGGCAGTCTTTTTTTTTGTGAATAAAAAAACACATCAACCGAAAAAGAAGCCAAATAGAATTCTTAAATTTCCCCATTCAAATAAAAAGATTTTGGCAAACTATTTAGATTCTTTAAATCCTTCGCAGAAAGAGGCAGTTTTACAAAAAGAAGGTCCAATGATTATCATTGCGGGTGCGGGTTCTGGTAAAACGCGTGTACTAACCTACCGAATTGCACACTTAATGCAACAAGGTGTTGATGCATTTAATATCTTGTCGCTTACGTTTACCAACAAAGCGGCACGAGAAATGAAAGCGCGTATTGCAGGTGTGGTAGGAAATAGTGAAGCTAAAAACCTTTGGATGGGAACTTTTCACTCCGTTTTTGCAAGAATTTTACGTTCTGAAGGAGATAAGCTGGGGTTTCCTTCTAATTTTACCATTTATGATACACAAGATTCTGTTCGGTTGATTACGGCAATTATCAAAGAAAAACAACTCGACAAAGATCGGTACAAGCCCAAGCAAATTTTAAACCGAATTTCCTCTTTTAAAAATAGTTTGATTACGGTTAGAGCTTATTTTAATGATGCAGATTTACAAGAGGCAGATTTACAAGCTAGCAGACCAAAAGTAGGCGATATTTATAGAGAATATGTAGATAGGTGTTTCAAAGCAGGCGCTATGGATTTTGACGATTTATTACTGAGAACCAATGAATTACTGTCTCGTTTTCCTGAGGTTTTAGCAAAATATCAAGATCGTTTTCGCTATATTATGGTAGATGAGTATCAAGATACAAACCACTCGCAATATTTAATAGTGCGAGCTTTGGCAGATCGTTTTCATAATATTTGTGTGGTAGGAGATGATTCTCAAAGTATTTATAGTTTTCGAGGGGCAAATATTCAGAATATATTAAATTTTCAGAAAGATTATCCTGATGTAAAAACGTTTAAATTAGAGCAAAATTATCGTTCTACAAGTAATATTGTAAATGCTGCAAATAGTGTTATTGAAAAGAATAAAACCAAGCTAGACAAAGAAATTTGGACAGAAAACCCTAATGGAGAACCTGTTAAAATAATGCGTACCATTTCTGATGGTGAAGAAGGTCGGTTTGTGGCAAATTCCATTTTTGAAAACATGATGAATCATCAATTAACAGCCGATTCATTTGCCATTTTATACAGAACCAATGCACAATCTAGAGCCATGGAAGATGCGCTCAGAAAAAAAGATATTCAATATAAAATTTATGGAGGGATTTCTTTTTATCAACGGAAAGAAATAAAAGATTTACTGTCTTATTTACGTATTTTAATCAATCCTAATGATGAAGAAGCCTTAAAAAGAATTATCAATTATCCAGCAAGAGGAATCGGTGCAACAACGATTGATAGATTAATGATTGCGGCAAATCATTACAAACGTTCTATTTTTGATGTGATAAAATATATCGATAAAATTGATATAAAAATTAATTCAGGAACAAAGTTAAAACTCCAGAATTTTTCAAACATGCTGCAGCGTTTTCAAATAGAAGCGCAAACAAAAAACGCCTTTGAAATTACAGAATTGGTTGTAAAAGAAATAAAAATACTAAAAGATTTACAAAAAGATGGTACGCCAGAAAGCGTTAGTAAGGTAGAAAATGTTCAAGAATTACTCAACGGAATTAAAGATTTTATTACTGATAAAATAGAAACTGGTGAAGATGCAAGTTTAACGGTATTTTTAGAAGATGTTGCTTTGGCAACAGATTTTGATTCAGAAAAAGAAGGTGATGTTCCAAGGGTTTCATTAATGAGTATTCATCAATCTAAAGGATTGGAATACCCGTTTGTGTATGTTGTTGGTTTAGAAGAGAATTTATTTCCATCAGCAATGAGTATGAATACTCGAAGCGAGTTAGAAGAAGAACGTAGATTATTTTATGTAGCTTTAACTAGAGCAGAAAAGCAAGCCTATTTAAGTTATGCACAAACTCGTTATCGTTGGGGGAAATTAACCGATGCAGAACCGAGTCGGTTTATTGAAGAAATTGATGATAAGTATGTGGCGTATATCGCTCCGAAACAGGTAGCACCCTCTATGAATAGATTTATAGATACTGACATTTTTGGGGACGCTCCTAAGAAAATTCGTTTTCAAAAACCTATCAAAAGAAAAATGAAAGAGTTTAGAGACCGAAAGGGAAAAGAGGAGTTTATACCGCCAAAAAATCTTAAAAAAGTATCGCAAACCACAACAAAAACAAATTTATTTAGTTCTGATATTGTGGTGGGAAACTTTGTAGAACATAATAGATTTGGTAGAGGAGAGGTGTTGAGTTTAGAAGGAACTGGGGCCAATAAAAAAGCAGAAATTAAATTTGGTACTGTTGGTAAAAAGAAATTATTGTTGCAATTTGCAAAACTAAAAGTGATAGGATAATTTTATTTTAAAATCCAAAAATTAATACTTACTTTGCAGTACTTATTTAAGTAGCATAAAAAACGGATTGATTTTACGAATAACTTATCGAAATTTCAATAATAGAGTGTTTAAAAACACATAAAAATACTTCACAAAAATTAAAAAATGGATTACGAATTAGAATACAACTCAGGAAGAGAATTATTAATAATTCCAGAATATGGAAGACATATTCAAAAAATGGTAGATCACTGTGTTGCCTTAGAAACCAAAGAAGAACGCAATAAAATGGCGATTGCTATTGTAGATGTAATGGGTAATTTACAACCCCATTTACGTGATGTACCAGATTTTAAACACAAATTGTGGGATCAATTATTTATCATCGCAGATTTTAAATTAGATGCAGATTCTCCGCATCCAATCACTACAAAAGAAGAATTAAAAGAGAAGCCAGAGAAGTTGCCGTACCCAAAATCGGCATCGAGATACCGTTATTACGGAAATAATATTCAAACAATGATTGATGTAGCATTGAGTTGGGAAGATGGTGATATGAAAAACGCATTGGTCTATACCATTGCCAATCATATGAAAAAATGTTATTTAAATTGGAATAAAGACACTGTAGATGATGTTGTAATTTTCAAGCATTTATATGATTTGTCTGATGGAAGTATAGATATTAGAGACTCAGAAGAATCTCTCTCTGAAACGAAAGATTTACTTAGAAAAAGAAAAACTCAAGGACAAAATAATAGAACTAACAACAATAGGACTAGTACGAATAATAATAGAGGAAAAACTCCATATCATAATAAAACCAGAAAGAGATAAATGGCATCTTTTAAAATAGAAGGAGGACATACGTTAAACGGAACGATAACACCACAAGGAGCAAAAAATGAAGTACTGCAAATAATTTGTGCTACATTATTAACGCCAAAAAAAGTGATTGTAAATAATGTTCCTGATATTATTGATGTAAATAAACTTATTTTTATTTTAAGTGAGTTAGGTGTTAAGGTTGATAAACTCGGTAAGAATTCGTACAGTTTTCAAGCAGATAATATCCGTATGGATTATTTAGAATCTGCTGAATTTAAAAAAGATGGTAGCTCGTTAAGAGGTTCTATAATGTTAGTTGGACCATTACTAGCTCGCTTTGGAAGAGGATTTATTCCGAAACCAGGAGGCGATAAAATTGGTAGAAGAAGGTTAGATACCCATTTTCAGGGTTTTATGCGGTTAGGAGCAAAATTCCGTTATAATAAAGAAGAATCTTTTTACGGAGTAGAAGCCGATAAACTTTTTGGCACCGATATGTTATTAGACGAAGCATCGGTAACAGGAACAGCAAATATTGTAATGGCAGCAGTATTAGCAACAGGTGTAACTACTATTTATAATGCCGCTTGTGAACCTTATATTCAACAATTATGTAAAATGTTGAATAGTATGGGCGCAGATATTACAGGCGTTGGTTCTAATTTAATTACAATTCATGGAGTTAAAGAATTAGGTGGGTGCACGCATACCGTTTTACCAGATATGATAGAAATTGGTAGTTGGATTGGAATGGCTGCTATGACTCGTTCTGAAATGACCATAAAAAATGTAAGTTGGGAAAACTTAGGGCAAATTCCTGATGTATTTAGAAAATTAGGAATTAAACTAGAGAAAAAAGGGGATGATATTTATATCCCTAGGCAAGAAAGCTATGAAATTCAGAATTATATAGATGGTTCTATCTTAACACTTTCTGATGCGCCTTGGCCAGGGTTTACACCAGATTTATTAAGCATCGCTTTGGTGGTCGCAACACAAGCAAAAGGAACCGTATTGATTCATCAAAAAATGTTTGAAAGCAGACTCTTTTTTGTTGATAAACTGATTGATATGGGCGCAAAAGTTATTTTGTGCGACCCACATAGAGCAACGGTAATAGGACATAATTTTGAATCGTCATTAAAGGCAACTACAATGACATCTCCAGATATTAGAGCAGGAATTTCCTTGTTAATAGCAGCACTTTCTGCTAAAGGAACAAGTACCATTCATAATATAGAGCAAATTGATAGAGGTTATGAAGATATTGAAGGACGTTTAAAAGCTTTAGGCGCAAAAATAGAGAGGATTGAGTAGTTTTTTAAATTGTTATTGAAGAAGATAAATGATTTTGAAAATCGGAAATAAAAAATTTTGCTATAAAAAAGATGCATTATTACATTATAAATCAATACTTAATTCATACAATTTTGACGAAACTTTAAATGATAAAGATTTTACTGATTTATTGGGTTTGATTGAGTATGACAAAACTTTAAAACTTATAGCTAATAAACCTATAAGTTATGAGGAAAGTAAAATAATAAATATCAAGATTGCTAGAGTACAATTCAATACAAAATGTTTTGAAGTAATTTATGAAAATGATAAAAAAAAGCACCTTTCATATATTTATATTATAAACAGACCAAAAATTACTCAAGAATCTTCTTTTAAAATTGCTTGTAGAAATATTATTCAAAAAGATTTATTTAATGTCAAAAAAAAATACTTTGATATTCACTCAAAAAAAGGTCTTGTAAAGTGTCAAGAGACTAGTATACTTTCAAAATGGGAAGATTTAGTTGTAGACCATAGGCAACCTAATACTTTTTCAATGATTATAGAAAGATTTTTAGAGTTGAATAAATTAGAATTAGAAAGTATTGATTTTTTTGTTGATGAAAATAATTTTTTACTTTTAAAGGATATGAGACTATCAATAAAGTTTAGAAATTATCATAAAGAGAAAGCTTCTTTAAGGATTGTTAGAAAAGAAAAAAATTTGAGTAGGATAGGGATGGCACGAATTAAAGGTAGTTCAAGAGATCTATCTGTTGAATGAATAAAATGTTGCCAATAAAAAAATAGTGTCAAATTGGCACTATTTTTTTATTGGCAACATTCTTGCCTATAAATTGTGTACAATTTAATGACAAAAATAAAATGAGTAACAAAGAAGATATAAAAGAAGAAACGATAGAAACTACTGATAATTCTGCGCAAGTAGAAGAAAATCAAGAGAGTGTAAAAGAAGCGAAAGTTGTTGAGCCAACTTCAGAAGAGTTAATACAACAAGAAAAAGATAAATTTTTACGTTTGTTTGCAGAGTTCGAAAACTATAAAAAGCGTACAACGAAAGAAAGAATAGAGCTGTATAAGACAGCAGGTCAGGAAGTAATAACATCTTTACTGCCAATTTTAGACGATTTTGAAAGAGCTTTAACACATATAGAAAACGATAAAGAAGCAGAAGAATTGAGAAAAGGAGTCTTATTAATTTATAAAAAATTAATTGGAGTTTTAGAACAAAAAGGACTTTCTGTAATAGAAACTAAAGCAGGAGAAACTTTTGATTCTGAAGTTCATCAAGCAATAACACAAGTACCAGCACCATCAAAGAAGATGAAAGGAAAAGTAATTGATTGTATTGAAAAAGGATATAAACTAGGCGATAAAATTATCCGTTTCCCAAAAGTGATTATTGGGCAGTAAGCCTCTAAATTCTCAAGGGAGACTTTATAATAAAATATAAATTACTAATTATGAATTGTAGATTTTAAATCTTTCAATTTTTTAATGAAAAGAAATGGCAAAAAAAGATTATTACGATACGCTGGGGATTTCTAAATCTGCATCAGCATCAGAAATAAAAAAAGCATACAGAAAAAAGGCAATACAATATCATCCAGATAAAAATCCAGACGATGCATCCGCAGAAGGAAAGTTTAAACAAGCAGCAGAGGCTTATGAAATTTTAAGTGATGACAATAAAAAAGCGCGTTATGATCAATACGGTCATGCAGCTTTTGATGGTCCACAAGGTGGCGGAGGTGGCTTTGGCGGCGGCGGAATGAATATGGATGATATCTTTAGTCAGTTTGGTGATATTTTTGGAGGCGGCGGCGGCTTTGGTGGTTTCGGCGGCGGAGGTCAACGTCAAGTAAGAGTAAAAGGAAGTAATATGCGTATTCGTGTAAAACTAACTTTAGAAGAAATAGCCAACGGAGTTGTAAAAAAAGTAAAAGTTAGACGAAAAGTAAAAGCCGAAGGAGTTACCTATAAAACATGTACAACATGTAACGGTTCTGGTCAGCAAATGCGAGTTACTAATACTATTTTAGGTAGAATGCAAACCGCAGTAACTTGTTCTACTTGTGGAGGTGCTGGTCAAAGTATCAAATCAAAACCAAATGGTGCCGATGCACAAGGAATGGTTTCTAAAGAAGAAACTGTTTCTATTAATATTCCAGAAGGAGTATCCGAAGGTGTACAATTAAAGGTAGGCGGAAAAGGAAACGAAGCGCCTGGTAAAAATTCTGTTGCAGGAGATTTATTAGTATTGATTGAAGAAATTCCGCACGAGACTTTAAAAAGAGAAGGAAGTAATATACATTACGATTTATATATCAATTTTTCTGAAGCAACTTTAGGAATTAGTAAAGAAGTAGAAACCGTAACAGGCAAAGTAAAAATTAAGATTGATGCAGGTACGCAATCAGGGAAAATTTTACGATTAAAAGGAAAAGGATTGCCAAGTATTGAGCATTATGGAAAGGGAGATTTCTTAATTCATATTAATGTTTGGACTCCGCAACAATTATCTAAAGAGCAAAAACAGTTTTTTGAACAAATGAAAAATGATGATAATTTTACTCCAAATCCCAATACATCAGATAAATCTTTTTTTGAAAAGGTAAAAGATATGTTTTCTTAGTTTTTTAACATTTTTTTTAATAAAAAAATAGTACATAAAAATTATTAATTGTACTTTTGAAGTGTTGCTGATTTATCAGTAACACTTTTTCTTTTTCATAGCAATTTTCCCACTCAATTTTTTGAGTGGGTTTTTTTATGAATAAAGGTTGTATTTTTGCAACTTAAAAGCAGACCAATCTTATCGCTCTGAACTAGATTTAGAGAGGAAAGTCTGGACACCAAAGAGTAGTGTAGCGGATAACACCCGTCCAACGTAAGTTGAGGACCAGTGCAACAGAAAGAATGTACAGTTAGGCTGTAGTGAAACCAGGTAAACTCTACGCGGTGCAATGCCATGTATATTAGAGCTTGAGGGCTTCTCGCTCGATTCTAAAGGGTAGGCAGGTAGATTCTAAGAGTAATTTTAGAACTAGATAAATGATAAGAATTCCACTTGTTGGAAAACAGGATCCGGCTTAACGGTCTGCTTTTTTTCTTTTCAAATTATGAATTTGATAATTTTAAGCTATTTGTTACTTAATAAAATACATATTTGTTAGTGTTTTAAGGTTAAATAGAATTATTATCAATAATAAGCTAGATCTGTTGTTTATTTTTTAAAAATCGATTTAAAATCGTAATCTTGCATCAGAAAAATTAACAAAAATTTATTGATATGGCTTTTGATATTAACATGATTAGAGGTGTTTATTCTAAAGTGGTTGAGCGTGTAGATGCCGCTAGAAAAATCACAGGAAAACCTTTAACATTAGCAGAAAAGATTTTATACACACACCTTTGGGACGGAAATCCTACCAAAGCATTTACAAGAGGAAAAGATTATGTAGATTTTGCTCCAGATAGAATTGCATGTCAAGATGCAACTGCACAAATGGCATTGTTGCAATTTATGCAAGCAGGTAAAAAAGAAGTTGCAGTACCAACAACAGTGCATTGTGATCACTTAATTCAAGCAA
>CAZZNK010000035.1:0-22583 GCA_964655585.1 uncultured Flavobacteriaceae bacterium | reverse complement strand
AAATCACTACCTTTCAAAGATTAATTCTGTAACGCTATTTTAGGACGGCACAATTCTTGGTTTATAAGAAACCACCACCACCTCGTTTTTCGTTATTATCTCTCCTTCTTCTACTTTTTGCTCTATTTTTTCCACCACCAAATCGGTAGTTAAAACCAATATAAGCAGTTTGACTTTCCCAATTAAACTGACCAGATTGTGTGAATGGATCAGTAGATTTAAAAGCAAATTTCATTCCTTTAAAAATATCGTTTACTCTAAAAGTTAGACTACCTTTTCCCTTTAATACGCGTAAACTTGCACCAGTATTAATCATCCACATTGGGTCAATATCAAATTGTAAGTTTTTACTTGCGCCTCGGTACATCGCGAATAATTGAAAACGTAATTTTTTTGTTGCGGTAAAACTATTGCTGATTCTTGCATTGAATGCGCTGTTTTTCACTTCTTTTTGTACGTTACTTACAACACCTGTTAGTGTTTGTGTATAGTAATCTAAACTGGTATTTGCTCTCCACCAGTTTGTAACTTTATAATTACTAGAAAATTCGAAACCGTATCTGTCATTTCCATCAAAGTTTGCGTCAGATTTTATTTGTTTGGTATTGGTAATATCATTCGGGTCTTTGTAAATAACGGTAGAAATTTCATCGTTTACTTTTCTGTAAAAAGTACCAAAAGTTATAGAGCCTTTTTTAATTCGTTTGGTGTAATTAACCTCGAATGAATTGGTAAATTGTGGTTTTAAATTTGGATTACCAATCGATGTGATTAATGGTGTGCTCCATTCTCTAATTGGGTTTACTTGTTTTATAGAAGGTCTATCAACTCTACGACTGTAACTAAATTGCCATTGGTTTTTTTCTGATGGGGTGTAGGTAAAAAAGGCAGATGGATAGATACTAAAAATAGCATCAGAATAATTGGCTGTGGTTGCTCCATCAAGAAAATTACCTTTTACATCGTATTGTTCTAATCTCGCACCCAATTGCATGGTTATTTTATCAAACTTATGACCGTAATTTACATATCCAGAGTAAATATTTCTATCATATGTAAAAGAAGAGTTGTTAAAGCCAATTTGAGTTGTTGTATTGTTGTTTGTTGTTTTATTAACTCTAATTTCTGCACCCAATTCTAATTTTCCGTTTTTAGAAATAGGATTTGTATAATCAATATTTAAAAGTGTATTTTTTCGATCATTTTGAACATCGTTACTGTATGAAGTTGCACTGATTAATTCTTGATAGCTTGCTTTTTCAGGAGTATCAGAATTAGAAAAAGTGGCTTCTAGTTCGATATTATGCCCTTTTTTGTCGAAATCTAATTTATAATTTACATTATAAGTGCTAGAAATAGCACCATTAGTATTTGATTTATTAGGAGCGTTTGTTACTAAATTTCCGCCTTGAAAGACTTTGGTACTTCCAGAAGTTAAGCCATTGTTAAAATTTTGTGTGGTATAAAATGACAAAGTATTTTTATCATTTAAATAAAAATCTGTGCCAAATTTTAATAAGTGAGAGGTGTTATCTCCATCAAATATAAACTCTTGTTTAGAAGCGTTTATACCTGTTCTAGTAATGTTTCCGAAATTGTGGCTTTTCCCGGTGTTGTATCCGTAGTTTGTGTAGAAATTTACTTTACCTGTTTTGTAATTCATATTTAACGAACCATTAAAACGTGTATTTACACCTTGTGTAATTCCTGTATTTAAGTTTCCATTAAAACCAATATTTGCATTTTTATTTAAAATGATATTGATAATTCCGCTCATTCCTTCTGGATTGTATTTTGCGGATGGATTGGTAATTAATTCGATGCTTTTTATAGAGGTAGAAGGTATCTGTTTTAATAATTGAGCTGCAGGAATATTGCTTGGTTTTCCATCAACCAAAACTCTTACATTGTTGTTTCCCCTCAAACTAATTTGCCCTGATTGACTATCTACACTTACAGATTGTACGTTGTTTAATAGCTCTGAAGCTGTGGTTCCTGCAGATGTTAAGTCTTTACCAACATTGATTACTTTTCTATCTACTTTTTGAACTACTGTAGATGTTTCTGCACGCACAACAATTTCATCTAAATTAGTAGCATCTTCGGACAAGGCAATGATTCCTAAATTAATTTTTTTATTCTTTCTAGTGATAGAAATAGGTTTAGAAAATGTTTTGTATCCAATATATTGTATTTCTACAATGCTGTTTCCTTCGGGAATATTTTTAATTTTAAACATTCCGTTATTATCAGTAATGCCTCCTGTAATATTTTTTTTAGCAGTGTCTTTAATAATTACTGTTACATAAGGCAATGCTTCTTTTGTAATATTGTCAATGACCTTTCCGGAAATTACACCTGATTTGGCAATGTGTTTTTTAGCCATTTGAGCAAAAGAATTTGCACTTAAAATTAGTAAGGCTAGTAGTAATATTTTTCTCATTATATGTAAATTAATTGATTTGTTATGATGCTTTATAGACGCATCAATTAGTATCTTTGTTACTTAAATTAACGTTCTTTAACGTAACATTAACATATTATGAAAAATACTACTTTGGTTTTAGGAGCATCATTAAAAGAGCATAGATCTTCTAATTATGCAATTAGAAGATTGAGAGATAGTGATATAGATACTGTTGCTATTGGTCTGAGAAAAGGAATAATTGCTGATGTTTCTATTGAGACTGAAAATAGGCTTTATAAAGATATTGATACGGTAACTCTATACTTAAATGAAAAGCGTCAAGAAAATTTTTATGACTACATTATCAGTTTACAGCCAAGGCGTGTTATTTTTAATCCTGGGACAGAAAATTCAGTTTTTTATAAAATTTTAAAAGAAAATAATATTCTGGTTGATGTGGCCTGTACGTTAGTATTGCTTTCTACCAATCAGTATTAAGTTTTGTCTATTTAGAAACAGAAAATACTTTTCCTGCATCTGCCAAATCTACATTTTTAAAGATGGTTTGCGCTTCTTTTTTAAACTTAGAAATGTCTGGGTATCGGCTAGAGTAATGACCAATAATTAGTTTTTTAACCTTGGCATCTTTGGCAATTTGTGCGGCTTGTTTTGCGGTAGCGTGTTTTGTTTTTTCTGTCAAATCTGCTCTATCTTCTAAAAAAGTTGCTTCATGGTATAATAAATCTACATTTTTAATGATAGGAATAATATCTGGCTTGTACATCGTATCGCTACAAAAAGCATAATTTTTTGGCTTTTCAGGATCTAAGGTCAATTCTTTATTCGGAATTACCTTTCCTGATAACAATGTATAATTTTTTCCTGCTTTAATATTGTGATAATCACAGGTGTCAATTTCATTGTATTTTTTGATATTATTGATATTTAATTTTCGCTGTTTTTCTTTTTCGGTAAATAAAAAACCATTGGTATATACTCTATGGTTTAATGGAATAGTTTGCACAGTCACTTTCTCATCTTCAAAAATCAATTCGCTTTCTGTGGATGTTAATTCGTGATAAATAATTTGATATTTTGCCCAAGATTTAGAAACTTTTAATTGAAGTTGTGTTACTTCTTTAATGCCTGTTGGGCCATAAATATGTAGGTCTTTTTCTCGATTTAAAATTCCGAAAGTAGAAATTAAACCAATCAATCCGTAAAAATGATCACCGTGTAAATGAGAAATAAAAATATGATTTATTTTAGAAAAACCTATTTTGTATTTTCTCATTTGTCGTTGTGTACCTTCACCACAATCAATTAAAAAATGGCGATTATTTATTTCTAAATATTGCGACGTTGGATGTGCGTTTACACGTGGTGTGGCAGAATGGCAACCTAAAATAGTTAGCTGTAAACTCATCTGATAACCAAACGTTTAGAAACCGTTTCTTTGTGGGTTAAAATGGTGTAAATATAGATACCTGATTGTAGGTTGTTTTTTGAAAACGGAATCGTATTTCTTCCTTTTTTAGCCAAAAAAGTGCGGTAGTATACCTTCCTTCCTAAAATATTTTTTACACTAAAAATAATAGTTTGACTGCTTTTTGACTCAAATGAAATGGTAGTAGTCTTTGTAAACGGATTTGGTGCTGCAGAAAGTTTTTCGAGTGTTTTTTGAGAAAAACCTACAGTAGTAATCAGTAAAAAAGTAATAAAAAGTAGTTTTTTTATCATCTATATTTTTTTAAAAACCTAAATCTCGTTCTATAGCTTCCATTTCTAAAATATCTTCTGCTTCTTTTAATGTAGGAGCGATATTAAAATCTTCTGGAAAATTATCAATAATTACATCTGTATAAACAATAGCAAAAGACGTACCATTTTTTTTATGTGCTTTGGCGATTGTCAAAAATAGTAAAATATTTTTTTCTGTAATGTTAAGTTTTTCAGAAAGTTGTATGATAATATTTTTATTTTCTAATTGTAAATTATTTTTGAAATTGGTGTGAAAGTTTTCAAAAAAATCCTCATCAGAGGTAATTAGTGTGTAATTTTCTTTTTTTTCAATCTTCATTTTAATGCTTTACTTGTTGCGCCAATAAATAAATTACTGCCATTCTTACCGCAACGCCATTTTCTACTTGATTTAAAATAATAGAATCATGAGAATCTGCAACTTCGCTTGTAATTTCTACACCTCTATTTATAGGTCCTGGATGCATAATTACAATTTTCTTGCCAAGATTGTCTAAAATCTGTTGATTGATGCCAAATAGTTGTGTGTATTCTCTAGTTGACGGAAAATATTTAATATCCATTCGCTCATGTTGTACGCGTAAAACATTGGCAACATCACACCATTCTAATACTTTTTTTAAGTTGGTTTCTACCTCTACACCTAAGCTAGTAATATATTTTGGAATTAATGTTGTAGGGCCGCAAACTTTTACTTTTGCACCTTGTAATTGTAGTGCAAATATATTTGATAAAGCTACACGAGAGTGTAAAATATCACCAATAATTGCAATTTTTTTACCTTTTACTGTACCTAGTTTTTCTTTGATAGAGTAGCTGTCTAGTAGTGCTTGTGTTGGGTGTTCATGCGTACCATCACCAGCATTAATTATTTTTGCATCTACATGTTTTGATAAAAAAATACCTGCACCTACATTTGGGTGTCGCATTACAACAATATCAACTTTCATTGATAAAATATTGTTTACGGTATCAATTAAGGTTTCTCCTTTTTTTACAGATGATTGACTTGCTGAAAAGTTGATAACATCGGCAGAGAGTCGTTTTTCTGCTAATTCAAAGGATAATTTTGTGCGAGTACTGTTTTCGAAAAATAAATTAGCAATAGTAATATCTCGTAATGAGGGTACCTTTTTAATAGGACGATTGATTACCTTCTTAAAATGATCGGCAGTTTCAAAAATTAAATCAATATCATTTTTGGTAAGATATTTTATGCCTAATAAATGCTCTACGCTTAACTGCTTCATTTTAGTTGTTTTCTATAAAAATAGTATCTTTTTTATGTGTTTCTTTCCAGTGTACAATCACTTTTTCTTCGTCAATTGCATCTACTTGTCTTCCTTTGTAATTGGGTTGTATTGGTAAATGTCTGCTAAATCGTCTATCAATTAAAACCAGTAACTCAATACTTTCAGGTCTTCCGTAAGATTGTATTGCAGTTAAAGCGGCTCTAACACTTCTCCCAGAAAAGAGAACATCATCAATCAAAACTACTTTTTTGTTTTCAATTAAAAAATCGATGTTGGTTTTGGTGGCTTCTAATGGTTCGTCACGTCTTCTAAAATCATCACGATAAAAAGTAATGTCTAACAAGCCGAGTTTTACATCAGTAATATGATACTCTTTTTGCAATAAATTAGTCAGTCTTTTTGCTAAATAGGTACCTCTTGGTTGTAAACCAATAAGAACAGTGTTCGTAAAATCGTTGTGGTTTTCAATTAGCTGACAAGCTAATCGATGCAGAATAATTTCAATCTCTTTCGAGTTTAGTAAAACTTTTCGGCTCATAAGTAAGCAATCTAAATTGAGTTTTAGAACTCAATTACGGTTTTGTTTACGCAAAATTACTCTAAAAAAGTGTACAAGCAAAATTTATAAGGAAAACAAATAACAGTTTCTTGTTAATTAAATTGTTGAAAACAATTTAGGTTCATTTAAAAACAGACTCATACTTACTGTATTTTTATTTTTGATAATTCAAAATGAAATAGCCTATGTCACTTTCAAAATTTGAATCTATGCTGAAAACAAATGATGTCATTTTTTTTGATTTGGCAGAGTTTGAAGAAATAATTATTCATTATCTAGATATCGGGAAGCATTCTTTAGCTAAAAAAGCGGTAAAGCTTGGTTTAGAGCAACATCCGGGTACGGTAGATTTAAAATTACTTCAGGTAGAACTTTTTATTTTTGAAGACGCCTTAGAAGATGCTGCTGATTTGATACAAGAAATAATAGCAATCAATCCTAATAATGATGAGGTTTATATACAAAAAGCAACATTGCTTTCTAAAATAAACCTTCATGATAAAGCAATTGAAAGCTTACTAATAGCTTTGGGCTTCGCTGAAGATAAATTAGATATTTGGGCTTTAATAGGGATGGAATACCTGTTTTTAAATGATTATAAAAACGCACGACAGTATTTTGAAAAATGCGTGGAGGAAGATGTAGAAGATTATGCTGCATTGTACAATATTGTGTATTGTTTTGATATGGGAAAATTACATACAGAAGCAGCAGAATATTTAAAATCATACATTGACAGAAACCCATATAGTGAAGTTGCATGGCACCAATTAGGAAGGCAATATTTTGTGTTAGAAATGTATAAAGAAGCGTTGGTTTCTTTTGATTACGCGGTTTTAATTGATGAAAACTTTATTGGTGGTTATTTAGAAAAGGCAAAAACCTTAGAAGCCTTAAAAAAATATAAAGATGCCATTGATAATTACCTAATTACAGTTGAGTTAGATGACCCGACAGCGTTTGCGTATATAAGAATAGGAGAGTGTTTTGAGAAATTGAAAAACACAGAAACGGCTATAAAATATTATAAAAAAGCAGTACACGAAGATCCTCTTTTAGACAAAGGCTGGGTTTTGTTAACTAATGCGTATTACAATCAAAAAGACTATCAAAAAGCCTCTTATTATATACTAAAAGCTTTAAGAATTGATGAAAATAATGTATTGTATTGGCGTAAATATTCAGAAATAAACATCAAACTCAATTTGTATGAAGAAGCAGTAACTGGCTTTCAAAAATGTTTGTCTTTAAATGATGTTGCAATCGAAATTTATATTGCTTTGGCAGATGTGTTGTCGTTTTTAGGAGATAATAATGATGCCGTGAAAATTCTTCTTAATGCGCACGAAAAATACAGCGATTTTGCCGAAATAGAATATAGGTTAGCTGGTTTGTATTTTATTTTAAATGAAGAAAAAAATGGAATGTATTATTTGATAAAAGGGATGGAAATAGATTATGATCACCATTCTATTATCAAAGAATTGTACCCAGCAGTTTTTAATAATTTTAAAGTGCAAAAATTACTAAAAGATTATAAAAAGGCTTTAGAATAGCGGTAGCAAAATCAAATTTTGATGTATCTTCGTTTTGCTAAAAACCAAACAAATGAGCAGAACAATTAAAGAATACATAATTATTGGGTTAAAAGGAATAGCTATGGGAGCTGCGGATGTTGTTCCAGGTGTTTCTGGAGGAACAATAGCCTTCATTTCTGGGATTTACGAAGAATTACTAAGCTCAATAAGTAATGTAAATCTCTCTTTGTTTAAAACCTTAAAATCTGATGGATTTAAAGCGGCTTGGAAACAATTAAACGGTAATTTTTTACTATCCCTTTTTACAGGAATTTTTGTCAGTATTTTTTCATTAGCAAAAGTAATTAAATGGTTGTTAGAAAATGAACCCGTTTTATTGTGGTCTTTTTTCTTCGGATTGGTTTTGGCAAGTATTATTTACATTGCAAAACAAATTACAAGTTGGAGTGTAGTCTCTTTTGTCGTGCTAATTTTAGGAGCTGTATTGGCATACTATATCACTACTTTAAATCCTCTTGTTACAGAAAATTCATCATCTTTATTCATCTTTTTAGCAGGAGCAATTGCTATTTGCGCTATGATTTTACCAGGAATTTCTGGAGCATTTATTTTGGTGCTTTTAGGAGCTTACAAGCCTGTTTTAGATGCCGTAAATAATAGAGATCTTACAACAATAGCAGTTTTTGGAACAGGAGCAATTGTTGGATTGTTGAGTTTTTCGAGAGTTTTAAAATGGTTGTTTTCTCATTATAAAAACATCACTTTAGCAGCATTAACAGGGTTCATTATAGGTTCTTTAAATAAAATTTGGCCTTGGAAAGAAGTGTTAACAACAAGAATCAATTCTCACGGAAAAGAAGTAACGCTCAATGATAGGAGTATTTCTCCATTTTCTTTTGATAGTGATCCGCAATTAACATATGCAATTATCTTAGCAATCATTGGCTTCGGTTTGATTTTATTACTAGAGAAAATTGCAGTAAAAAAAGTGTAAAATGAAACAAGAACGTACTTTTTTGCAGAAAACAGTCCTTTTTTTTAAAGGATTGGCTATGGGTGCTGCAAATAAAGTGCCTGGAGTTTCTGGTGGTACGGTTTCTTTTGTATTAGGGTTTTATGAAGAGTTGATTTATTCTTTTCAAAAGATAAATCTAAAAGCATTCAAACTGCTTATTAACGGACGGTTTAAAAGCTTTTTTAGATATATAAATGCGCAGTTTTTAACACTGGTAATGCTAGGGAGTATGTTTAGTTATTTCAGTATTTCGTTGGTGTTAGATTACTTTTTAAAAAATTATGAATTGTATGTGTGGAGTTGGTTTTTTGGGATGATAATCGGTTCGATTTATTATATTTCTAAAGATTTTGGAGATTGGAATTCTAAAAATATAATTTCTTTAATTATTGGAGCCTCTATCGGAATTGGAATTAGTTTACTAACTCCAGCAAAAGAAAATGACAATCTTTGGTTTGTTTTTGTTTGCGGAATTATCGGTGTTTCTGGCATGACATTACCAGGACTTTCAGGCTCTTTTATTTTAATTTTATTAGGTAATTATGTATTGCTTTTAGTAGATTCTGTAAACGTTTTATTCAATGTAACAACAAATCTTTTTTCTGGTAATTTTGAGGTTTTAAAAGACCCGGTAAATATTAGGTATTTGAAAATCATAGGTGTTTTTACAGCAGGTTCAGCTTTCGGATTGGTTTTTATTTCTCACATATTGGGCTATGTTTTAAAACGTTGGCATCAAATAGTTACCGCAATTATTATTGGTTTCATTACAGGCTCTTTAGGAATTGTTTGGCCATGGAAAGAAACATTATATCTAAAAGAAAACGGTGTATTTTTGTTAGACAAAAAAGGTTATAAAATTGTAGAGAATTATCAGCGTTTGATTCCAGATTTTTCAAACTCAGAAACCTGGTTTGCAGTGTTGTTTATTTTAGTAGGAATAGGACTTATTTTAGCAATAGATTTTTATGGAAGAAGAAAAAAATAAACAACTTTTTGGTTTGCTTGGAAAAAATATTTCTTATTCTTTTTCTCGAGGATATTTTGCCAAAAAATTTAAAGAAGAAGCTATTCGGAATTGCGAATATGTAAATTTTGATATTGCTAGTATTGATGATTTCTCGGTATTGATAAAGAAAAATAGTCCTCAGTTAAAAGGATTAAATGTTACCATTCCGTACAAAGAAGAAATCATTCCGTTTTTAGATAAAATTGACAAAAAGGTGAAAAAAATTGGTGCTGTAAATACAATTAAAATCACTAAAAGAGGAGAGTTAAAAGGTTTTAATACGGATGTTTACGGCTTTGAAAAGTCATTAGAACCTTTGTTAAAACAACACCATAAAAAAGCATTGATTTTAGGGACAGGAGGTGCGTCAAAAGCAGTTACCTTTGCATTGAAAAAATTAGGGATAAAGTACAAGCTTGTATCACGAAATCCTCAGAAAAAAAGAGAAATTTCATATCAAGAATTATCTAAAAAAATCATTCAAAAAAATCTGCTAATTATTAATTGCACACCTTTAGGAACACACCCTAATATAGATTTGTTTCCTAATATCCCCTATCAATTTATAACTAAAAATCATTTATTATATGATTTGATTTACAACCCGAATGAGACTATTTTTTTATCCAAAGGAAAAGAAAAAGAAGCAACAATAAAAAACGGACTAGAGATGTTAGCGTTACAGGCAGAAAAATCTTGGAAAATCTGGAATTCTAACAAGTAAAGATTTTTATTTTAAAAGTGATTATTTTTTTGTGCTTTTGTAAGACATCCCTATCTTTAGAGACTAAATAATTGGAACCTTAAACATTGTAGATATGTTAGAAAATAATGAGAATAGCGAAGCTATAAACAAAGAAAATAGTACTGAGAGCTCTGTAAACGAAGTGAAAATCAGTAAAAATACTGATGATGATACTGTCAAAGCAATTGAAGAAATTGAGAATAGTGTTGCTCAAGATGCGGAGGAGGATGTAGATAAAGAAGAAAAGATAGCAGTTGTAAATGAGGCAATAGATGTTTTAGATTATACAAAATTAAATTTAGAGGAATTGGTTGATGAGTTGCAAAAGCTACTTAAAAATAATCCTGTACAAAGAATAAAAAACGAAGCTGAAGTTATTAAAACAGCTTTTAATCAAAAATTCGGAGCGTTACTTGCAGAAAAAAAAGCTGCTTTTTTGGCTGAAGGAGGGAATTCTATCGATTTTCAATATTCTAGCCCAATTAAAGTTACTTACAATAAACTCCTTTCTGAATACAAGCAGAATAGAAACGCTTATTATAGTGATTTAGAAAAGCGTTTAAATGAAAACTTAGAAAAACGAGTTGGGGTAATTGAAAAATTAAAAGCATTAATTGATGATGCTGAGCCAAATACCATGTATAAAAAGTTTAAAGAATTGCAAGACCAATGGCGTGCTATTGGTGGGGTTCCTAAAACTAGATATAATGATACATGGAAAATATATCATCACCATGTAGAGCGTTTTTACGATTTATTACATTTAAGTAATGATTTTAGAGATTTAGATTTTAAACATAATTTAGAAGAAAAATTACATATTATTAAAAAAGCAGAAGCATTGTCTGAGGTAGATGATGTGAATATTGCTTTTAAAGAATTACAAGGTTTGCATAAACTTTGGAAAGAAGATGTGGGACCTGTAGCTAGAGAAATGCGAGAGGAGATTTGGCATAAGTTTAGCGAGGCAACAAAGAAAATACACGATAAAAGGCATGATTATTTTAGATCGATGCGATCTAAATATCAAGAAATTATTGATGCGAAAATACTTGTTATTGAAAAAATTGAAGCTTACGATGTTTCTAAAAACACATCGCATAAAGATTGGCAACAAAGTATTAAGGATATTGAAATTTTAAGAAAAGAATATTTCGATGCTGGTAAATTACCATATTCTAAGAGCGAACAAATCTGGACGAAATTTAAAGAGGCTACCAAGAATTTTAATAAAGCTAAAAATAAGTTTTATAAAGAAGAAAAAGGGGAGCAGCAAGAGAATTTAAATAAAAAAATGGAATTGGTTGAGCTTGCAGAGTCTTTACAAGAAAGTGAAGAATGGGAGGGTACAACGAATGCTATGAAAAAAATTCAAGCAGATTGGAAAAAAATAGGACATGTGCCTCGAAAATTTTCTGATGATATTTGGAAACGTTTTAAAGCGGCTTGTAATCATTATTTTGAAAGATTTCATGAAAATAAAAATGCTGTAAGTAAAGAAGATCAAGAAATTGTGGATGCTAAAAAAGCATTTTTAGAAATGTTAAAAGGTGTTGAAAGTTCTACCATAGATGTTATAAAAGAGACTATAAAAACTTGGAAAGAACTGGGTGAGTTACCAAGAAAATTTCATTATTTAGAAGGGAAGTTCAATAAAAAAATAGACGGAATATTAAGTGGTCTGCCTATTGATAAAGAGGAAATTGTCATGTTACGATTTAGAAATGTTATCGATGGTTATATAGCAAGTAAAAACTATAAAAAAATTGAATCTGAACAATTCTTTATCAGAAAAAAGGTTGATGAAACTGTTAGAGAAATGCAACAGTTAGAAAATAATTTAAGTTTTATTTCGAATGCAACAGAAGATAACCCGTTGGTAAAAAATGTGCGAGCTAAAGTGATTGTTTATAAAGAAAGTTTAGATATTTGGCAATCAAAACTAAACTATTTAAGAAAGTTAGAGTACTAATAAAATTAGAATCCATAAAAAAAACTCAGATGAAAATCTGAGTTTTTTTTATGCTATAAATTAAAGTCTAAGCGAATAGTTTTTCAATTTTTTGCTTTTCTTCCTCAGCTAATTCGGCATCAACTAAAATACGACCACTATATTCATCAATGGTGATCTTTTTTCTATTTGCAATTTCTAATTGTACTTGTGGAGGTATTGTAAAGAAAGATCCACCAGCTGCACCACGCTCTACAGAAACAACAGCCAAACCATTTTTAACTTTATTTCTAATTCTAGAGTATGCTTTTAAAAGCTGATCATCAATAGATTTAGCGTATTCTTTAGATTTCTTTTCAAGTAATTTCTCTTCTTTTTCAGTCTCTTTTAAGATACTGTCTAATTCTTCTTTTTTTGCAGTTAAATGAGCTTCTTGTTTCGCTAACTTTTCTTTAGTCGCATTAATAACTTCATTTTTTCGCTCAATTTTCACTTTCGCTTCGTTAATTCTTTTCTCTGCCAATTCAATCTCTAAGCCTTGGTATTCTGTCTCTTTCTCTATAGACTCATACTCTCTGTTATTTCTAACATTTTTTTGTTGCTCTTCGTATTTTTTCATTAAAGATTTAGACTCTTCAATAGCTAAATTTTTATTATTGATGTTTGTTTCTAAATTAGCAACATCTTCATCTAAATTAGCAATTCGAGTATTTAAACCACTAACTTCATCTTCTAAGTCATTAACCTCTAAAGGCAATTCTCCTTGCACATTTCTAATTTCATCAATTCTAGAATCGATTAATTGTAAATCGTAAAGTGCTCTTAATTTTTCTTCAATCGTTACTTCTTTCTTCTTTGCCATGATGTTTATAAATAATAAATAGGATTTGTACTTTTTTCTGATAAAATGACTGCAAAATTAGTGTTTTTTTTTGTAAGATACTCAACTAATAAGTTTTTTGTGAATTGTTCGCTTTCATAATGTCCGATATCGGTTAATAAAATTTGCTTTTCTGCCTTAAAAAAATCATGATATTTAAAATCTGCACTGATATAAGCATCTGCATTTTGCTGTATGACATTTGCGATAGCAAAACTTCCTGACCCGCCTAAAACAGCTACTTTTTTTATAGTTTTCCCTACAAGTTCAGAATGCCTAATACAATTAGTTTTCATAGCTGATTTTACAAATTTCAGAAAATTTTTCTCACTCATTTCTGATGATAATTCTCCAATCATTCCCATGCCAATATCTTGATGTTGGTTGTCTAAACTTACAATATCATACGCTACTTCTTCATATGGATGATTTTCAAATAACGATTGCAATATTTTTTGTTCATTTTTACTCTCAAAAATAAGACTGATAAAAGTTTCTTTCTCTTGATGATTTTTCCCCTTTTCGCCAATTGTTGGATTAGAATTTTCGTTTCCTCTATAAGTCCCAATTCCAGAAATATTAAAACTACAATTATCATAATTTCCAATATTACCCCCGCCAGCATTAAAAAGGGAAGCTCTTAATTTTTCTGCATTATCTTCAGGAACATAAGTAGTTAGTTTTTTTATGAGTCCTTTTTTAGGCAATAATATTTGGTTGTTCTGTAAGCCTAAAACTTCGCATATTTTTGCAGAAACGCCGTTGTTGCTATTATCTAAAGCAGTATGTGTTGCATAAATTGCAATATCATTTTTAATTGCTTTCAATACAACACGCTCAACATAATTATTTCCATTCAACTTTTTCAGTCCGCTAAAAATAATAGGATGAAAGCTCACAATTAAGTTGCATTTTTTTGCGATAGCCTCTTCTACGGTTTCCTCTAAAGTATCTAAAGTAACTAAAATTCCCGTCACTTTTGTTTTGTAATTCCCTACGAGTAAGCCAATATTGTCAAAATTTTCAGCATACTGAAGAGGTGCTAACTCTTCAATATAATTAGTAACTTCTTTTATTGTTGTCATTTTAAAATCAATTTAATAGATACCAAAGTTAAGATTTTTATTTACTTTCGTACTAATGAAGTTACTTCGATTTTTATTGTTTCCGTTTGCAATTTTATACGATTTGATTACGTCTGTTCGTAATTTTCTGTTTGATGTCCAAATTTTATCATCTACATCATTTAAAACACCTGTAATAATAGTAGGGAATTTAAACGTTGGCGGTACGGGTAAAACACCACAAATTGAATATTTAATTCGTTTGTTGAAAGATAAAAAGAAAGTAGCAGTTCTGAGCCGAGGTTATAAAAGAAAAACATCAGGTTTTTTATTGCTTGACAGAACGCATACAGCTACTGATGCAGGTGATGAGCCTTTACAGTATTTTAAAAAGTTTTCAAAGATACAAGTTGCTGTGGATGAAAACCGAGTGCACGGAATAAATAAATTACTAAAAAACAATAATTCTCCTGAACTTATTTTGTTAGATGATGCTTTTCAACATAGAAAAGTAAATCCTGGTTTTTCTATTTTGCTTACAAAATACAACGATTTATTTAGTGATGATTTTTTATTACCTACAGGAAACTTAAGAGAAAGTAGGCGAGGAGTAAAACGAGCAAATGTGGTTATTGTTACAAAATGCCCAAAAAAATTAAGGGAATCAGAACAGCAGAAAATTAGAAAAAGACTACATCCAAAGGAAAATCAGCAAGTATTTTTTACCACAATCTCTTATGTAGAAAAATTACAAGGTTTTAATGATTTGACATTGTCAGAACTTAAAGAGTATGAGGTTCTGTTAATTACAGGAATCGCTAACCCAACTCCGTTATTACAATTTTTAAATACTAAGAGCATAAAATACAGTCATTTAGAGTTTACGGATCACCATCATTTTTCTAAAAATGAGATTGCTAAAATTCAGTTAACATATAAGAAAATGGCATCACCTAAAAAACTGATTGTAACTACCGAAAAAGATTTTGTTCGCTTGTCAAACAAAATTAAAGAGTTAAGTTATTTAGAAATTAAAACGATTTTTTTAGAGAGCCAACATGAAAAATTTGATAGATTAATCACTGATTTTGTGAAGTGTTAATTGAATGCTCTTTTTGTTTTTTAGTTCTGAATTTTTTAAAATGGTATTATTTTTGCTATTTTTGATAAAAACACGAAACAATATGAAACCTGTAGTAACATTAATTTTAGTCTTTTTTTTGTACGCAAGCCATTCTATTGCTCAAGAGAACCAAGACTCGATTACTTATCTTAAATGGGAAAATTCGTTTAAAAATGCTCAAAAAAAATCAAAAAAAGAGAAAAAACCTATTTTAATATATTTTACTGGTTCAGATTGGTGTGGGCCTTGTATAGATTTAGATAGAAAATTGTTTCATACAGAAAAATTTAAAAAATTCGCAGATGAGAATCTAATACTTTATATGGCAGATGTTCCGAGGAATAGAGATTTGGTTTCAAAAAAAACAAGAAAAGTAAATAATAAATTAATAAAAAAATATAGGCAAAAAGCTTTTCCTACCATTGTAATGGTAAACCATAAAGGTAAAAAGCTGGGGATAAAAAAAGGGATGTATATGACGAGGTATTATTACCCGTTTTTTGAATCTGTTGTTTTTAATTATTAAAATTTTTAATTTCTTTACAAGAAAAAGCCCAAAGTAAATAACTTACTTTTGGCTTTTGTTTTTTCTTAAATTTAGTTTAAGAAATAATTTTTGAAGAATTAGTTTTGATCTATTACTCTAAAAGTAGTTCTTCTATTTGCTCTGTGCTCTTTTTCTGTACAAGTAACACCATCTTTACAACGGTTTAACAACTTAGTCTCTCCAAATCCTTTAGCAACTAATTGACTAGAGTTTACACCTTTAGAGATTAAATAATTTGTTACTGCTTGTGCTCTTCTTTCAGATAATTCTTGATTGTAGCTATGAGAGCTTCTAGAATCTGTATGTGATGCAATTTCTACAGCAACACCATCTTTTAATATTGGTAATAATCTAGAATCAATAATTCTTTTCGATCCAGAAGTTAATGTAGCACTTCCTAAATTCCAGTTTATTGGTAGCGGAGTGTTCTTTACAATTGCACAATCTACAGCTTTCCATGAAGTTAAGCCTCCTTTGTCAACTAAAACTTCTTTAGTAACAGTTTTGTGTTTTGCTTTTGTAGTTGTAGATTCTTGCCACGCATCTTTTACTAAAACTATTTTTTTGATGCTTCCATATACTGCAGGAATTTCAATGGTTTTAGTAGTTGGTGCTGTTACAATAGTTTTAACAGTATATGATTTCTCATAACCAGGTACACCAGTCTTTACAGTACTAGCATCTGAGCTTAATTTTGTTAAAGGAACTGTAACAAATTCTGCAGGAGTTGGTACAAAACACCAATATCTACAATCGTTTGGGTCTTCAGATTCACAATCTGGAGCTTTTTCGCTCATTTCCCATTTTGCAGATGCTGCTTTGGTTTTAACAACTTCAGAATCTGGACTAAAAGTAGCTTTTACAGCTTTTAATTTGTTAGCATCTTCTTTTGCGGTATAAGAAACGGTTTTTGTTCCCCAAACTGCTGGTACAATAACTAATTTTGTTCCTGCTTCTTTTACTAAAACTCTTTCAGTAACTGTTTTGTAAGTTGCAGGATGCGTTACAATTCTATTGTAAGCTGGTGCAATTTCTATAGTTACATCTTCGTTTTTCCAAACTTCAGGAGTTTTACAACGTACATAACATTTTCCTGGTTCTGGGTTTTGAGGTAAATCTTGTGCAGATGCTGAATAACCGAACATCAACAAGATTCCTAGGGATACTAGTTTTTTCATAATTAAATTTGTTTTTGATTAAATTTGTTTTACTAAATCATGTGACACTTTTTTATTATAAAAGTCACATGCAAAGATACGAAAAATTGGCAATTTGTTAAGGAAAAGTTAAAACAACCTATACTTTGCTGAAATACAAGCTTTTAATAATTCCGTCTGATAGCCCTATTTTTGGAACAAATATTTTTCTCGCACCACTCCATTTCATTGCTGATAAATAAATTTTAGTTGCAGGTACAATCACATCTGCTCTATCTGGGTTTAAACTGAGCTCAGAAATACGTTCTTGATACGTCATTTGTTTTAAAAACTGATATTGTGCATTCAAATAAATATAAGATATAGGTTTGCCAATAGTTCTGCCAGACATTTTAAAAATCTTGTTGATATTCCCTCCAGAACCAATTAGTGAGAGTTTTTTTAATTTTTTTGTATTGGTTTCTATCCAGTTTTGTACGTCTTTAAAAATAGCTTTATTTTCTTGTTTTGTATTGTTAATCAATCGAACGGTTCCCATTTTAAAGGATTTAGATTTAATAATTTTTCCTTTAGAAAAAATGGTAAACTCAGTGCTACCACCACCAACATCAACATATAAATAAGAAGATTCACCTTCAATCAACTCATTTAAGTCGGTCGATGAAATTATTTTAGCTTCTTCTTTTCCATCAATAATATTTATTTTTACACCTGTTTTTTGCAAGATTTCATCTGCTACTTTTTGTCCATTTTTGGCTTCTCTCATAGCAGAAGTTGCACAAGCTTTGTAGCGTTCTACTCCATGAACACTCATCAATAATTTAAATGCTTCTAAAGCATCAATCATTCTGTCTTTATTCTCTTTACTGATTTTTTCTGACACAAAAACGTCTGCTCCTAACCGAATAGGAACTCTGACCAAAGATGATTTTCGAAACTGAACTTCTTTACCTTCTTCAATAATTACATTGGCAACTAGCAATCTAATGGCGTTAGAGCCAATATCTATAGCACCATATTTTTTTATTTCTAACAAATTATTTATGGTTTTTCGGAAAATCTATAAGGACTGTTTTTCCTTTTTTGATATTTTTCCAATGTTGATCTTTAAATTGAATTCCGATGATGCCACAAGTAGGTACATGTGCAATAGGCTTACTCCCAAATTTATTTACAAACGTATTAATTCCATGGTCATGGCTAAAAATAATAGCAGAATTAAATCCATCATCTAATGCTTTTACGGTTTTTACCAAGTAGCCATCACTAAAAGAGTAGAGCTGTTTTTTTATTTTTAAATTGGCAAGTGGAAATTCGAAATTTTCACTAAAAATTACTGCTGTATGTAATGCTCTATTTGCACTACTTGAAACAAAAATATCTGGTCTATCAATTTGTTTTGATAAAATTTTAGATAGTAAATGAGCATCATTAATACCTCTTTTTTTAAGAGGTCTATCAATATCTTTGATATTATTATAAAGCCACGAAGATTTTGCGTGTCGTACAATATATAGTGTTTTCATATCATAATTATTGAAATGTAAAGATAAAAATTAAGGAGCTAATCTTTCCATTTTCCAAGAAAAATCTTTTTGTAAAGTATATCGAATTCTGTCGTGCATTCTATTAGGTCTCCCTTGCCAAAATTCAATAGAAATCGGCTTTACCAAATAACCTCCCCAATATTTTGGTCTTGGAATCTCTTTTTGTTGATATTTTTTTTCAAAAGATGCTAATTCTTTATCTAGGGCATCACGCGATGTTACAATATCACTTTGTTTAGATGCCCATGCACCGAGTTTACTTCCATCTGGTCGAGAGTCAAAATAACCATCAGATAAATTCTTTGCCAATTTTTCTGCATTTCCTTTGATGATGATTTGCTGCTCTAACCCTGCCCAAAAAAAGGACAAACAAATATTATTATTTTGCGCAATGGCTTTTCCTTTTTCAGAATTATAATTGGTGTAAAAAATAAATCCTTCCCAAGTAAATTTTTTGAGTAAAACAACCCTGTTTTTCGGGAATCCGTCTAATCCAATAGAAGAAATTGTCATGGCATTGGCTTCATCTACCATATTGGCTTCATCCGCAGTTAAAAACCAAGTTTGGAATAATTCCATCGGATTTTCTGGACAGTTATCTTCTAATAATTCTTGTTTTTTATAATTTTTTCTATGGTTACTTAAGTCTTTTTGCATAATCTAAAAATTGATTAGATAAACCTTCTCTTTTTACTACTAAAATGCCATTTTTATTAATTAAAAATGCAGTTGGTAATGCTTGGGCATTATAGATAATCTTTAATGGGCTTTTATTACCGATAAAATCTGAAATAAAAGTGTAATCAGCCTCATATTTATTCTTCAGTAATTGTAGTTTTTTTAAATTTTCACAAGGTTCAAAAACAACAATTTCTAGTTTGTTTTTATTAATATCTGTATAAAATTTTTTCAATTCATTTCTTCCATATTGACCAATACATTTCATTCCGCCATACAATAGTAAAATGTTTTTACCATTTAATTCTGATAATTGAAATTTTTCTCCACTAGATTTGAATGAATTGAAATTTAAAATAGGATCTCCTACTTTAATTTGTTTACTCTTAAGGTAAAGTGAAAGTGTTATACCGTTTTCTGACTCCTTGTTTTCTTTTGACAACTTATTATAAACTTTCTGTAACCTTTGTTTTGAAATATCACTTCTTACCATAAATAGTCTTTCTAACCCACTTTTTGTTGAAGAGTATTTAATAGCAGCATTTACGTTTTCAATATTAGCTTTTTTATTAATCGCACTTCTTATATTAAATAAGCTATCTTTTTTATGGGGGTATTTAGATTGGTATTTATAAATTTCATTCATTCGATTATCTAGATTCTCCCAGATTTTATTATCAACTTTTAAATATTCTTCTTCTGTTATTTTGTTTTTACAAGAACTAAACAAGGTGATAAAACAAAGCAGAATAAAGGTGTAATATTTTTTTTTCATTTTATAATATTTTAATCGTTTGACATTAGTTAAATATATATCTTATTCCTATGGAGTTTCTAATACCAGATGTAACATTATTTTTTGCTAAATGATAGGCACTTTCTAAGACTAAAGCAAAATTTTTAACTTCTTTTAGAGGTGTGATTTCTATGTTTAAAGGGAAATAAAAACTCTCAACGGTGTTTGTATTATTGCTAAATGGGTAAGTTACAACTCCAATACCAAAATTTAGATTGTAGTTTTCTTTTGATACAAATTGATATTGTAATTGTGCCGATGCACTGAATTCTTTCCCTAAATCGTCATTGATACGAATTTCTGTACTAATTTTTTCTGATAACCCAAAACTAAGACCTATTTCTGCATCAAAATAACCAGTAATTTTAACTTGACTAAAAGCTGTAATTGATGTAAAAAGTAAAATTGTTAAAAATATTTTTTTCATAATGTTTCTGTTAGTGTAAAAATAGTAATTTCTGGGCGTACATTAAAACGTATTTGTTTAATACAGCCTAAAGCTCTATTTATATACAAAGTTCTTCCATCGTATAAATCAATTTCACCAGCACTATAACGTTTGTTTTTTACGGGTAAAATAAGAGGTGGTAAAAAAGGTGCTTTTACTTGTCCTCCATGTGTGTGGCCAGATAAAATCCAACTATTGTAGCCTTTCCAAATATTTAAGTCACACACATCTGGGTTGTGACAAAGTGCGATATTCGCATTGTTTTTATCAAAATTCTCCATTGTTTTCTTCGGATAAAAATTAGTTCCCCAATAATCATCAAAACCAATAAAGTTGAGTCCATTTGATTCTTCTTGTTGATTTCTTAATATCGTAATTCCTGCATCTGTTGTAATTTTAGTAATTTCATCAGCAACCTTACTGTTATTCCACCCTTTATGACCGTAATCGTGATTTCCTAACACGCCAAATGTACCTAGTTTTCCTAAAACAACGTGTTGTAAAACATCTTTTAGTTGTGTAAATTGTAGTTTGCTTTCGTAGGTTGTATAATCGCCAGTATAAACCACAAAATCTGGATTTAGTTTTTTTGTTTTTTGTAGTGATTTTATGATGTAATTATAATCGAATTTAGTGCCAATATGCATATCAGAAATTTGCACTAATGTTTTGCCAACTAAATGTTTGGGTAAGTTTTTAATTGGCATTTTTTTATGCACAAACTCTAACCAAAAAGGTTCAATTTGCCAAGAATAAAGCCCCGTAAGAAAACTCAATCCGAGAGTTGTTAAAAGGCTTTTTTTGATGAACTTTCTGCGTTTCATTTATTTTTTTCTTATCAACCATAACCCCATAAAAGTAATGAACCCATTTAGTGGTAATATTTCCCAGTGGAATTTATATAAACCTATTACACTTTCTGGTAATTGTGTAATAAAATAAGTGGAGGTAATGGCAAGTAGTGCTACAATCCACGCATATTTGTCTTTAATTTTGTGTTTTGTAAAAATACCAAAAGCAAAGAGCCCTAATAAAGGCCCGTAAGTAAAGGTGGCGAATTTAAAAAGGTTTCCTACTACATTTCCGTCTAAATTATTGAAGATAATAACAACAATAATTAGTAAAATAGAGATACCAATATGTACTTTTTTTCGTAATGGTTTTTGAACTTCTTTGGGTTTATTTTCGATATTTAAAAAGTCGACAGAAAAAGAAGTTGTCAATGAAGTTAAAGCAGAATCTGCGCTAGAATAAGCTGCAGCAATTAATCCGACGATAAAAACAACAGATAATGTAATGCCTAAACCTTGATTCATAGCTATTTCTGGAAATAGTAAATCGGTTCTTGTACGTCCGTCAACAACAGGGATTTCTACGCCAAATTTCTCTGCATAAATAAATAATAAAGCGCCTAAAGATAAAAACACAAAATTTACAAAAACCAATAAAGTAATCATAGTTGTCATGTTTTTTTGAGCATCTTTTTTAGTTTTACAGGTCAAGTTTTTTTGCATCATATCTTGGTCTAATCCTGTCATAGTAATGGCAATAAAAATTCCTCCAATAAAATATTTCCAAAAATAAGTAGTGGAATTAACATCATCAAAAAAGAAGATTTTACTTTTACTTGCAAAGGCATCAGAATTTAAAAACTCAATATACGTCCAATCTAATTTCTGGTTGATTAAATAAATAGCAACTCCAACGGCGGTTAACATAGCTAAAGTTTGTAAAGTATCTGTCCAAACAATAGTTTTGATACCACCTCTAAAAGTATATACCCAAATAAGTAAAATAGAAATAACTACGGTTACCCAAAATGGAACTCCTAAAGATTCGAAAACAATATATTGCATGGATAAGGCAACTAAAAAGAGTCTGAAAGAAGCACCTGTAACTCTAGAAAGCATAAAAAATGCAGCACCAGTTTTGTAACTTACATTGCCAAACCGTTGTTCTAAATATTGATAAATTGAAGTTACGTTTAGCTTGTAATAGATTGGAAGTAGTACTATTATAATAAAAAATGTACCAACAAAAAAGCCAAAAACGCCTTGCATATAGGCAAATTGTTGTCCGCCAATCATTCCAGGTACTGATATAAA
>CAZZNK010000034.1:0-23508 GCA_964655585.1 uncultured Flavobacteriaceae bacterium | reverse complement strand
GTTTCCGCTATTTACGTCTATAACGTGTAAAGCTTCTGTGTGTTCTATTACTAAGTAGGCGCCTCTACTCATAGAAACGGTTTTACCAAATGATGTTTTTATTTGACGTTCTATCCCGTATTTTTCAAAAATAGGAGTTTCAGAATCATATAGTTTTACAATTTTTTCTTTTTCAGGAAAAATTTCTTGTAAATACTCTTTAATTTCTAAATGTAGAATTTCATCATTGGTAACAATGTTTGTAAAAGAATCATTCATTAGATCTCTTAAAATAGAAGATGCTCTATTTAATTCACTCAATATTTTAGTTGGTGTGTTTGTGTTTGCTATTTGCTTGCACATTTTTTTCCAACGATCTAAAGAGTTTTGTAAATCTCTATCTAATTCTGCTACTTTTTTATCTTGTGCAACAGTTCTTAGAATTACACCAAACCCTTTTGGTTTAATGCTTTTTGCCAATCTTTTTAAACGTTCTTTTTCCGTACGACTTTCTATTTTTTGAGAAACAGAAACCCGATCAGAAAACGGAACTAAAACTAAATATCTACCAGCAATAGAAAGCTCTGAGCTTATTCTAGGGCCTTTTGTAGATATCGGTTCTTTTACAATTTGTACTAATAAGTTTTGACCTGTCTTTAGTACTTCGTTTATACTACCGTTTTTGTTAATGTCTTCTTCCTTGCGGAAGTTTTTTAAAGTGAAATCTTTATACTTACCTGTGCTTACTTTCTTAATGAAGTTATTTAAAGAATTTACCTGCGGACCTAAATCATGATAATGTAGGAATCCGTCTTTCGGATATCCTACATTAACAAATGCTGCATTTAATCCTGTTAATACTTTTCCTATTTTGGCAAGAAAAATGTCGCCAACAGAAAATTTATTACCAGTTGTTTCTTTATTTAATTCAATAAGCTTTCCATCTTTTAATAAGGCAAAATCAATACTAGATGAAGTTGAACGAATTATTAATTCTGTTTTCATACTGTAATGGTTTTAACACTACACAATATTATTGTGTAGATGGATTAATGTGAATCAGGTATTTGTAATACCGTGTAAGGTTACTATAACCTTAATGTCAATGAACTTTTAAAAGTTTAAGAAATAGAAAAACTATTTTTTAGTTTTGTGTCTATTTGCTCTTGCTCTTTTTTTACGTTTGTGCGTAGAGATTTTTGCTCTCTTTCTTTTTTTACCACTTGGCATAATTGTCTAATTTTTTAAAACCTTAAAAGGTTTGATTATTTATTATTTTACTAATACGTTACTTTTAACACCTTCCATAAATGTTTTTGCAGGTTTAAATGCAGGAATATTATGTGCTGGTATTTTAATAGTTGTGTTCTTAGAAATGTTTCTCCCTGTTTTTTCTGCTCTTTTTTTAACAATAAAGCTTCCAAAACCTCTTAGGTAAACATTTTCTCCGCTTTCTAAGGCGTCTTTAACTTCGTTCATAAATGCTTCTACTGTTGCCAAAGCATCAGCTTTTTCAATACCTGTTTTGTCAGAAATTTTTGACACGATATCTGCTTTCGTCATGATCCTATATTTTAAATTAATTTTTTTATAAATGCGGATGCAAATATATGGTAATTAATCTATTCCAAGAAAACAAACTCTTAAAATTATCTAAAGAATAAGGTGTAATATTGCAAAATTAAATAAACAGATGAAGTTTTCTAACACAGTAATTTACTGGTATTTACAAAATCAAAGAGAGTTGCCTTGGCGAAATACGAAGAACCCTTATTTTATTTGGTTGTCAGAAATTATATTACAGCAAACAAGAGTTGCGCAAGGGTTGTCTTATTATTTAAAGTTTAAAGAACGTTTTCCTACAGTTTTTGATTTGGCTAAAGCTGATGAACAAACGGTTTTGAAATTATGGCAAGGTCTCGGATATTACTCAAGAGCAAGAAATCTACATTTTTCTGCAAAACATATTGTAGATAAATTAGACGGAAAATTTCCGTCAACCTATAAAGAATTGTTAGCCTTAAAAGGAGTTGGAGATTATACCGCTTCTGCTATTGCATCGATTTGTTATAATGAAAAAACTGCCGTGGTAGATGGCAATGTGTATAGAGTTTTGGCACGTTATTTTGGTGTAAAAACACCAATAAATTCATCCGGAGGAATTAAAGAATTTAAACTCTTAGCCCAAACACTAATAGATAAACAACAACCAGGAGTTTTTAACCAAGCTATTATGGATTTTGGTGCACTACACTGCAAACCTCAAAACCCATTATGTGGTACTTGTCCGTTTTCTGATAGTTGTATTGCTTTAAAAGAAAAAACAATAAAAGAATTACCAGTAAAAGAGCAAAAAATTAAAATAAAGCATCGTTATTTTAATTTTTTAGTACTGATTACTAATGACGATAAAACGATTTTAATCCAACGAAAAGGAAAAGGAATTTGGCAAGGGTTGTATCAATTTCCGTTGATAGAAACGGATAAAAAAATAGACGAAAAGACATTAATACACTCATTAGAATTTACAAAATTATTTACGGAAGAGACTACTGTTTTGCTATTTAATCAGAAAGAAATTGTACATAAACTTTCACATCAACACTTGCATACACAGTTTTTTATCGTAAAAACACATCAACAGCAAGAAGCTAATATTTTTTGGAATGAGGTAGAAGAATATCCAGTACCTGTTTTAATCGCTAATTTTTTAACCCAGTTTCAATCTGTACATTGATATTTTTGGTATCTTTGATTGATAAATCACATAGTTATGGCAGGTACAATAAACAAAGTAATTTTAATTGGTCATTTAGGGGATGAGGTGAAAATGCATTATTTTGATGGAGGCAACTCTATTGGACGTTTTCCTTTAGCAACTAATGAGAGTTATACCAACAAACAAACAGGCGAAAAAGTAACTACTACCGAGTGGCACAATATTGTTGTGCGCAATAAATTGGCAGAAATCTGTGAAAAATATTTAACAAAAGGTGATAAAGTATATTGCGAAGGACGCATAAAAACACGTCAATGGGAGCAAGACGGTATTAAGCGTTATACAGCCGAAATACATGTAGTAGACTTAACTTTTTTAACTACTAAAAAAGACCCAACCGCTCCTGCTAATCCGTCAAACCCACAAATGGAAGGATCAAAAACTATTTCGAAGAAAGAGAATGATGATTTGCCATTTTAATGTATTTAAAATTTAATAATTGGATATAGCACTCAGCTTATTTTTATTTATCAAAACATCAGATTGGATAGCTACGATTAGTGGTGTAATGTTGATAATTTTACTTGTTTTTTCTGCATTAATTTCTGGGACAGAAGTTGCTTTTTTTTCATTATCAAAAACGGAGCTAAACACTCTTTTTGAAAAAACAAAAGGAGCAAGTTTAGTAGTAAAACTGTTAGAAAATCATAAGAAATTATTAGCAACAATATTAATTACTAATAATTTTATTAATATTTTAATCGTGTTGTTGTTCGCTTCTTTGGGCGAACAGTTATTTAGCGATTTTGATTATAGTGTTTTAAATATTCCTGTTCGTTTTCTGATAGAAGTTGTATTGGTAACTTTTTTAATTCTCTTATTTGGTGAGGTACTGCCGAAGGTTTATGCATCTAGAAATGCACTTAAATTTGCAGGCTTTATGTCAAAACCAATCAAAATATTAAATACACTTTTAACTCCTTTAAGCTTGCCGTTAATTAGTTTAACAAGTGTTGTAGAGAACAGGTTAGGAGGTAAAAAGAATAGTTTATCTGTAGAAAAATTATCGCAAGCATTAGAATTAACTTCAAACGATGCAACCACAAAAGATGAGCAGAAAATTTTAGAAGGAATTGTAAATTTTGGAAACACCGAAACGGTACAAATTATGAAACCTCGAATCGATATTTTTGCTATTTCTGATGATGAGCCGTATGAAAAAGTATTGAAGCAGATTTTAAAGAATGGATATTCAAGAAACCCTGTTTATCATGATAATATTGATAATATTGTAGGTGTTTTATATGCAAAAGATTTGCTGGCACACATTCATAAAAAAACATTGAAATGGCGAAAATTGATTAGAGAACCGTTTTTTGTGCCTGAAAATAAGAAGTTAGACGATTTGTTAAGTGAATTTAAGGAAAAGAAAAACCATTTGGCAATTGTGGTTGATGAGTATGGAGGCACAAGTGGAATAGTAACTTTAGAAGATGTAATTGAAGAAATTGTAGGAGATATAAATGATGAGTTTGATGATGATGATTTGTCGTACTCTAAAATAGATGCAAACAACTATATTTTTGAAGGAAAAACCACCATTAAAGATTTTTGTAAAATTTTAGATGATAATGATGAAAAGTTTGAAGATGAAAAAGGAGAAAGCGAAACCTTGGCAGGTTTTATTTTAGAAGTTTCGGGTAAATTTCCTAAAAAAGGAGATGAAATAACCTTTAAGAATTATCGTTTTGTAATAGAATCAGTAGATAGAAAACGAATAAAACAAGTAAAAGTAACTCGAAACAATGCGTAGTATTTTTTTTTTAATCCTTGTTTTTTTATTAATTTCTTGTTCAGAAGAAACGACACCCAAACCCAAAGCGTATTTGAGTTTAGACTATCCTAAACCGAGCTATAAAAAGTTAGATATTCAACGCCCTTTTACATTTAAAGTTTCTGAGAATGCTCTGGTAAAAGATTTGCCAAAAAACTGGTTAAAAATAGAGTATCCCGCCTTAAAAGCATCCGTAGATATTACTTATAGACCGATACAGAATAATTTAACCGAATTATTAATTGAATCTCAAAAACTGGTTTTTAAACACACCCAAAAAGCAGCACAAATTACTTCTAATGAATTTGTTGACGACACAAAAAAAGTTTTTGGGAGCATCTATGATATTACTGGCGATGCCGCCTCACAAATACAATTTCATTTAACAGATAGCACACATCATTTTATAAAAGGCGCGTTGTATTTTAACATCAAACCGAATTACGATTCTATTTTACCAGCCATTAACTATATTAGAAAAGATATTAGTAAATTGATAGAAACGTTAGAGTGGGAAACTAAATAAAGTCAATTTTTCAAAACAAGTATAAACCCCTGTTTTTATACTTAAATTTTGATTAAGAGTTTTAATTGTCTAATTTTGAGTTAAATAAAAACTTAAAACTCACTCAATCATGAAAAATCACTACCATTACGTCATTATTTTTATGTTGTCTTTTTTGCTTTTAGAAAGCTGTGATTCAAAAAAGGAAAAAGAAATAAATAAACAAAAAATAAGTTTAGAGGCAAAAGTGAAAATTAGTTTAACAATAAAAAGTAATGCACCTGCTTTACAATCTTTTGCGCATGGTGTTTCTGGTTCTGACTGGTTATTGTTTGCGGGAAGAACAAACTCTAAAGACTCAATTGATGGAGGGATCCATAACTTATTAGCTAGTGGAAATTATACAAGTACATCTTTTCCTAGGATATCTTTTAATGACAGTATCTATGTTTATAATATTGAAGCAGATTCTAGAATAGCAATTTCTATTCAACAACTAATCAGTTCTGTAACAGAAAATAGTTCTTTACCTAGATTGGTAACTGCTTTAAAAAATAATTTAAGTGTCTTTAAAAACACGAATGCTCTAGTAAGACAGGTAGGTGATTATTTATATGTTGTTGGAGGTTATGGTTCAAAAAAGTACATTGTTCCAAAAGATTCTATTAACCTTAATCAAAACTATATTACTTACAAGCAAGTTGCCAAAATAAATGTAACTTCAATGATTAAAATTGTACAAGGGAAAAGATTATCAACTTCTGATTGGAAAAATCTTATGAGTTTTGGAGAAAACACAAATTTAGTAAGTACAGGTGGAGAGCTTTATCATTTAGGTGATACTTTTTACTTAGTTACGGGGCATAATTTTACTACAAATTCTCAAAAATATGTAGACGCTGTGTATCCTTTTTCGATAAATACAAACGCTACAAATCCATATTTGTTAGATATTAGTGTTAATACACCTATTACAGATGTTAGTAATCCTAAAGCCATTTCAGCAGATAAACATTCTATTTTCCGTAGAAGAGACGGACCAATTACGCCTGCAATTTACAAAAACCCACAAACAGGTTTTTTAGAAGCGGGTATTTCTATATATACAGGTGTTTTTAAACATGGTTTTCCTTTAAAAGCCTGGAACGATGCCATATATGTACATCCAAGTTGGAAAGCGAAAAACAATAAAGAATATACATATGATACAGCATACAATCAAAAAAACTTTAACGTATATTCTTGTCCTAGTTTTGTAGGTTTTGATGAAAAAAATAAAGTTGTTCATACTTACCTGTTGGGAGGAATTGGAGATGGAAAGGGAGCTCCTCCAGGACAATTATCAGGATTTACAAATACAGGAATGCATATAACAATGTTTCCTGAATCAAGCCCATTACAAAGTTCAAATAGGTTGTTAAATTATAATATGTTTGGTAATACATCTAGTTTTTATGGGGCTGAAGCTATTTTATTCCCAAATCAAAATTTAGTTTCATCAACATATTCTAATGAAATAATAGACTTAAATAAATCATTTAAGAAACTATTAAAAACAGGTAGTAGAGAAATTAAGATTGGTTATATTTTTGGTGGAATTGAGGCATTTGAGCCGAATCCCGGTACATTTGGGAAAGGGAAATCTCAAGCATCAAATAAAATTTGGAAAGTAACACTTACTAAGAATTAAAAGAGTTACAAACGGAGTAAGGAATTATATAAATATTAAGAAGTTAATTTCCTACTCTGTAACCACAAATAAAACTGCAATCCAAATAAAATAGCTCCAGATAATAGGTGTATTGCTTGCGTACCCATCGGAAAATCTGCGTAGTACATTAAAAGACCTGTAAGGGTTTCTAAAAAGATAAAGGCAACAATCCAATTGACTAATTTATAGCCTAAGTTATAAAGTTGATTAAGGTATAACATCCCTAAATTTACCAATACAATAGCAATGGTAAACGAGCGGTGAAAATAAAATTTAAAATTCGGGTTTAGCAAACTATAATTTTTATTTTCAAAGCCAAATAATTTTACTTGTTCATCAATAAATTGTCTTACTTGTGTGCCCATTGCAATTTGAATTAATGAAAAAAGAGCAGCAAATAATAGTAGTTTATTAAAAGTAGAATGGTATTTAAAACGTGTGTTTTTAACCGAAATAATAAATTGTATTCGTAATAAAAGCGCGATAATAAACAGTCCAAAAACCATATGAATGGTAATAATTGCAGGTTTTAAATTACTATCAATTACAGTTTTTCCTAACCAAGCTTCAAAAATCATTAAAAGGAAAGCGGCAAAAGACAAGAGTGTAATTTCTTTATTTTCTTTCCAAAATTTGGTAGATGTAATAATTAGCAATAAAAAGAAAATACCTGCAATGGCAGAACTTAATCGGTTGATATATTCTGTCCAAGTATGGTATTTGTTAAATTTTGCGTAATTATGTTTGGTATATTTTTTCCAGTTGTTTTGCTGAAAACTATCATTAGTTTTTAGATTGTTTTTAGCAACGAAAAGTGTTTCGTTTTTAATGATAATCATTCCTTCTTGATACTCATTATTTGGTTGCCAAGTAATTTGCTCTTCTTCTGTTGGTGGTATGTAATAGCCAAAGCATTTTGGCCAATCAGGACATCCCATTCCAGAACCAGTCATCCTTACCACAGAACCAGCTAGAAAAATTACATACACAGAAATAAGTGCTGTTTTTACAAGTAGTGGGAAGTGTTTTTTCATTTTAACTGATAAAAAACCATCTATTTGAGCAGAATCGAAACCGATTATGAAGTTTTCGACTTCGTTCAAACAGACAGTTAAATAGGTATTATTATATTACGCTTTTTTATCTGCGCAACAAGCTTTTTTACAATCTGGCTTGCATGTTTTTTTTGCGTCTTTCTTATCACAAGAAGCTCCTTTTTTACAGTCTTTCTTATCACAATCTTTTTTGTCACAAGATGCTCCTTTCTTACAATCCTTTTTATCTTTACAGTCAGCGTCTTTTTTACAGTCTTTTTTGTCTTTACAACCAGCTTCTTTACATTCTTCTTTCGTCTTATGATCACATTTTTTACCGTCTTTATCACAAGATTTTTTATCTGTACAACAAGGTTTTTTACAATCAGGACCACAGGTTTTAACTTCTTTGTCAGTTTCGGTAACTTTGTATAAATCACCACCTCCAATGCTTTCTACATATGCCATTACTTCTTTTTTAGAAATTTTAGCAGCATCAAATTTTACGGTTGCTAAACTGTCTTTAAACGAAACTTTTGCAGAAGTAATACCTTCTTTTTTAGACAATTTAGATTCAATTGTTTTTGCACAACCAATTTCACAGGTCATCCCAGAAATGGATAAGTTTACTTTTTGAGTAGTTATTGCGGCTTTATTAGCATCTGTTTTTTTTGCATCATCTTTACAAGATGTTAGCATAAATAGTGCTAATACAGCTATTGATACAATTTGTTGAATTTTTTTCATTGATTTTAATTATTGATTTATTGTGCAAACTTATCAATAAATTTATTGAGAATCATTCTTTTATCCGATTTTTGTTGCAAATTCGCAAATTAATTATGGAGACTCAGCAAAAAAAATGGATATATTTAATAGTTCTTTCTCTAATTTGGGGAAGTTCTTTTATATTGATTAAAAAAGCTCTTATAGGCTTAACACCAATACAATTAGGTGCTCTTCGGATGTTGATTACGGCTGTTTTCTTACTGATGATAGGTTTTAAAAGCATTAAAAGAATCCAAAAAAAACATTGGCCTTATATTGTTTATACAGCAGCTCTTGGAACCTTTTTTCCTGCGTTTATGTTTGCTTATGCTATTAACGGAATAGATAGCTCTATAGCGGCGATTCTGAATTCTTTAACACCTTTTAATACTTTTATTTTTGGATTTTTGTTATTCGGATTTACTTTTAAAAAGAAACAATTAATCGGAATTTTAATCGGTTTGATAGGAACAATTATTCTAATTTTAAAAGGTGCAGAGTTAAATCCAGATCAAAATTATTGGTATGCTATTTTAGTAATTGTTTCTTCTGTTGGATATGCTTTTAATGTAAACATTGTAAAAAAACATTTGCACGATTTAGATGCTTTGGCTATTACCACAGGTAATTTTTTATTATTAATTATTCCTGCTTTATTAGTATTGGTTTTCTCTGGATTTTTCTCTACGTTCGAAATCAATGAAACCACTACTACATCTTTAGGCTATATTGTTGTTTTGTCTGTTATTGGAACAGGAATAGCCAAAGTAATGTTTAATAATTTGGTACATATTTCTACTCCCGTATTTTCATCTTCAGTAACTTATTTAATTCCGATTGTAGCTGTTATGTGGGGTATTATTGATGGGGAAAAATTAAGTTTTATGCAACTTTTTGGTGGCGGAATTATTTTACTTGGTGTTTGGTTGGTAAATAAAGCGAAGTAGTTTTTAGCGAAAAGAAAAAAGCCAAAAGTAAAATAATATTGTTTTACTTTTGGCTTTTAATTAGTAGCTAGTTCTTAATCGCTATTCGCTACTTGTTAAATTTACCTACTCAAAATCTTTATCAGAAACACCTTCGTTAATTTTTATTTCTTTGGCGATAAATTCCATTTTCATAGGTCCCATTTTTTGAATCATTTTATGAGGAAATTTCACACCATTTACTTCTTTGTAATCAGTAAACTCAATAGGAATTTTCATTTCTTTTCCACCAGGTCCTTTAGCTGTTGTAACTACTTTTACTCTTAATCCTGAAGCGATGTCATAGAAAACCTCTGTATCTCCAGAAACAATTACATATGCATTTTTTCCGTTTAGAGGTTCAATCCTTTTTAAAGTTCCGTTTGCATACGCTAAATCAGCAAAAGGAGCTGTTTTAGTTTTTGCATTTTCTAACTCTTTTCCTTCAATATTTTTACGTTGACCTCTAGCTTCAGAATATCCTTTTGCACCATCAAAAACACTTTTTTGCATTACATTTCCCATAACGGTAACAATTACAGCTTCTTTATTCGGAGCCGCTTGTTTTGTTTGTAAGTTAACAGCCATTCCTTGTACGGTTGCATTAGAAGTAATGAAAACAGTTTTAATTTTAGATACTTTGTCTTTCCCTCCAATGGCTTTAAAATAAGCATCTACAACGGTTTTTGCGGTAACTCCTGCAGGAATTGGTAAACTCATTTTTGGTTTTGTTGTTGGGTTACCAAACGTATCGAAATAATTAATTTTATAATCTCCTTTTTCAAGATTTTTTAAAACATCAATTCCTTTTCCCGTGATGATGATTCTTGCTTTATCGCCTTTAAAATATTTAATGGCCGCATTTTGCACATCATCAATAGTAACTGCATTGATATTTGCTAAGTAATTTTCGTAAAAATCAGTAGGCAAATTATACATAGCAATGTTTAAAGCATACCGAGCAGCTGTTGTAGGTTTTTGTACATTCATTACAAAAGAGCCGATGTATTTTGCTTTGGCGTTTTTTAACTCTTCCGCAGATACTTTTTGATAACGAATTTTAGTAATTTCTTTTTGCATCTCTACTACAGAACTGTCTGTTACTACATTTCTAACACTTGCAGTAGCTTTAAAAACCCCTGCATATCTGCTTTGACTAACCCCTGAGTATGAACCGTAGGTGTATGCTTTATCTTCACGCAAATTCATAAATAAGCGAGCAGTACCACCACCACCTAAAATAGCGTTTGCTAATAAAGCTGCGTAATAATCTTTATCACCTAGAGTTAAATCGATATTGTTTGCTACTGCAATTTCTGATTGCACTGCGTTTGGCATGTTAATAAAGTCGATTTCTGTACGTGTTACATTTTGTGGTTTTACAACATTAGTTGCAGGAATAGTTCCTTTTTTCCAGTTTCCAAATAATTTTTTTACTAACTTTTTGGTAGCTTTCGTATCGATATCTCCAACAATTACCAAGTACGCATTGTTTGGCTTGTAATAAGTATTGTAATTATTTTTTACATCTTGTAACGTAATATTTTTTACCGTTTCTTTGGTTGTAAATTCTCCAAAAGGATGATTTTTACCATAAATCAAAGCGCCTTCTACTCTACGAGCAATATTGGTAACACTTTTTTCTCCGGATTTTAATCCGTCTAAAGTAACTTTAACTTCTTTATCAAACTCTTCTTGTGTAAAATGAGAATTTTTAACACCATCTGCCATTAATCCTAAGATTTCTGGAAAATATTTTGTTAGTGATCTTGCTGATGCGCCTCTTCTATGAAAGAAAACATTGGCACCTAAAAAATCTACTTTTTCGTTGAATTCATCTTTGGTAATGTTTTGAGTTCCTCTACCTAATAAACTTCCCATCATACTAGATAAACCAGTTTTTGTTCCTTCAGAAAAAGGTTTGTTGTCTATTGTTAAACTTGCTGATGCTCTAGGTAATTTATGGTTTTCTACCATAATTACTTGCAGTCCGTTTTTAAGTGTAAAGGTTTTTACTTTACCTAATTTCACTTTTGGTGCTGGCCCTGGTTTTGGTTGTATGCTTCTATCTATTTGTGCAGTTGCCGTAAACGACATTGCTATGAAGGCTATAAATGCTATGAGTTTTATTTTCATTGTTTTCTGTTTTTAGCTAAAAGAGATTCCTTTTTTTAGATTTAAAAAAAAAGAATCAATTTGTGATTGTTATTTCTTTTTTGGTAAATATTCTAATACCAATCGCTGATTTGGATTGAGGTATTTTTTAGCAACGGCTCTAATTTCTTCTCTTGTTATAGAGCGATAAATGTTAATTTCTGTATTAATTAAATTAGTATCGCCATACAACACATGGTATTTAGCTAATGAGTTTGCAATACCTTCTGCGCTAGAATTAGCGTTTACAAAATTATTTTCGAATTTATTTTGTAGTTTTTGATACGCTTTTTCTGAAATTAAATCTGTCTGAATGTTTACAATCTCTTCGTCCATTTCTTTGGTTAAACTCGTTAATGAATTTTCACCTTGTGGCAATCCATAAATAATGTACATTCCGTAATCTTCTTGACTAAAGTTAATTGCGCCAACTTGAAGTGCCATTTTCTTTTGATCCACTATTTTTTTATATAAGATAGAACTTTTACCACTACTTAAATAAGAAGAGATCATATCTAATACACGCGCTTCTCTTGTTTTCATAGAAGGTGTTCTGTACGCACTCATAATAGCAGGAATCTGAATATTTGCATCAAAAGCTTGTGCATTTATTTGTTTTGTAATTGGATCTTCTTTGGTAAAAGAACGTACAATGTTTTTCCCTCTTGGAATAGAACCAAAATAATCTTGCACCATTTTTTTTGTTTTGCTGATATTTATATCTCCAGCCACTACAAGTGTTGCGTTGTTTGGCACGTAGAATTTTTTATTAAATGCTAAAAATTCTGCTAAAGAAGCATCATCTAAATGTTTCATTTTACCAATGGTAGTTCCTTTATAAGGATGTTTTTTAAACACATGCTTTTTAACATTTGCTAAAAAATTACCATAAGGTTGATTGTCTACACGCAACCTTTTTTCTTCTTTAACAACTTCGTTTTGAGTATCTACACCTTTTTGCTTAATAATAGGATGCAACAATCGCTCAGATTCCATCCATAAACCTAATTCTAAATTATTTGACGGAAAGACTTCGTAGTAATAGGTTCTGTCATCTGTAGTATTGGCGTTGTTTTTACCTCCGTTAGAAGAAACGATTTTAAACCATTCTCCTTTTTTAATATTGGCAGTACCTTCAAACAATAAATGTTCAAAAAAGTGCGCCATTCCTGTTCTATTTGGCTGCTCATCTTTTGCACCCACATGATACATTACGGCGGTTGTTACTACTGGCGCTGAGTTATCTTGATGTAAAATAACGTGCATTCCGTTGTTTAAATCGTATTCTTCAAATTCAACCTGTTGTGCAAAAGAAATACTTGTTGCCAACAATGCCGAAGCAAGAAATAAAAGATTTTTTTTCATTGATTTTTATTTAAGTTAATTGATTATCAGACGCAATTAAAATAGATTTGTTACACTATTTTTTTTTGCACTATTTTTTGAATTGCCCCAAAGATAAAAAAAGAGTTGTTAATAAAACCGTTAAAATAGATATTTATCTCTTTGAAAAAGATAGAATTATACTGTAAAAGAGACTTTGTTATTTCTTGTAAGATAAGAAAAAATATGTATATTTGCACCCGCATTTTCAGTAAGAAAAGAGCATTAATTAAGTATAAATATACAAAATAAATAGTATGTACGCAATCGTAGAGATAGCAGGGCAACAGTTTAAAGTATCAAAAGACCAAAAAGTTTACGTTCATCGTTTACAAGGAGAAGAGGGATCAAAAGTAACTTTTGATAACGTTCTTTTAGTAGAAGATAAAGGAAATGTAACTATTGGCGCCCCAGCTATAAAAGGAGCCGCAGTAACGGCCAAAATTTTAGGTCACTTAAAAGGTGATAAAGTAATCGTCTTCAAAAAGAAAAGAAGAAAAGGATACAAAAAGAAAAATGGACACAGACAGTATTTAAGTGAGATTCAGATTGAATCTATCACTGCTTCTGGTGCTAAGAAACAAGCTACTCCTAAAAAAGAAGAAGCAAAAGCTGAGAAAAAAGAAGTCGTAGCCTCTAAAGATTTTAGCGGTATGACAGTTGCAGAATTAAAAGAAGCGGCAAAAGAAGCAGGTATCAAAGGATATACTTCTTTAAAGAAAGCTGAATTAATTGACGCATTAACTAAATAAAAATTCAATTTTAAAACCATCATATTATGGCACATAAAAAAGGAGTCGGAAGTTCGAAGAATGGTAGAGAGTCAGAATCGAAACGATTAGGTGTAAAAATATTTGGAGGACAAGCAGCTATTGCTGGTAACATTATTGTTCGTCAAAGAGGAACAACTCATAACCCAAGTGAAAACGTATATATGGGAAAAGACCATACGTTACATGCAAAGGTTGATGGTGTTGTAAAATTCCAAAAGAAAAGAGATAATAAATCATATGTTTCTATTGTTCCTTTCGAGGCTTAGAAATTAACAGATTTTACTTTATAAAAACGCTCAAACAAAGTTTGAGCGTTTTTTTGTGCTTTAAAAAGATGATAATAATTAATGTCATTGCGAGGAACGAAGCAATCTCTTTGTATCTTTGGGAAAAGAAAATCTTGGGAATCTAATAAACTATATTTTTTGAACATTCTTTATAACATACTTATTTATATCGTTTCTTTTTTATTGAAAGTAATTGCGCTTTTTAATAAAAAAATTGCTTTGTTTGTAAGTGGAAGAAACCAAACATTTCAAAAATTATCAATTCTTACAAAAAAGGATAAAATAATATGGTTCCATGTAGCCTCTTTAGGCGAATTTGAACAAGCAAGACCTATTATAGAGAATCTAAAAAAAACATACCCTTCCTTTAAAATTGTAGTGACATTTTTTTCCCCTTCGGGATATGAAATTAGAAAAAACTACGAATTGGCAGATATAGTCTGTTATTTGCCTTTAGACAGCAAACAGGATGTAAAAAAGTTTGTAAAAAAAGTGCATCCAACATTGGCAGTTTTTGTAAAATATGAGTTTTGGCCTAATTTATTAAATGAATTAAAGAGAAAGCAGGTTCCAACGATTTTAGTTTCAGGAATTTTTAGAAAAAAACAATTATTTTTTAAATTTTATGGAGGTTTTATGCGAAAATCACTCCAAGCATTTCATCACTTTTTTGTGCAAGATAATGCTTCTAAAGAGTTGTTGAAATCTATCAACTTTACAAATGCAACAGTAAGCGGAGATACTCGTTTTGATCGAGTATATCAGATTTTACAACAAGATAATTCGTTAGATTTTATAAAGGAATTTAAAAACAATCAATACACTATTGTTGCAGGAAGCACATGGAAAGAAGATGAAGAATTGTTGGTAAATTACATTAATAATATTGCTTTAGATGATGAAAAATGTATCATTGCTCCACACAATATCAACCCTAAGGAAATACAAGAACTAAAAAAAAGTATTCAAAAAAATACAGTACTTTTTTCCGAAAAATCAAGTAAAAACTTGAGAGAATATCAAGTTTTGATTATTGATACTATCGGAATTTTAACCAAAATTTATAGTACTGCAAATGCAGTTTATGTGGGTGGAGGTTTGCAAACAGGATTACATAATATATTAGAACCTGCCACTTTTGGAGTGCCAATTGTGATAGGGAATCAATATGAAAAATTTAAAGAAGCGACAGATTTAGTTGCAAAAAAAGGGTGTATTTCTGTGCAAAATAAAGAAGAGTTTTCTGCTGTTTTTAAGAAGCTAAAAGCCAATCTGAAATTTAGAAAAGAAACAGGAAATATCAATAAAACATATATTGAAAAAAATATTGGAGCAACAAAAGAGGTGATGAATTTTATCAACAGAAAATTACTTAAATGAACAAGCTAATAGACAGTTTTGGTAGGCAAATAAAATATGTGCGTTTTGCAGTAACCGATCGCTGTAATCTACGTTGCCAATATTGTATGCCTGCTCATGGAATAGAAATTGTGCCAAGAAAAGAGTTGTTAACGTACAAAGAAATGTACCGAATTATAAGAGTTTTAACTGAGCTTGGTGTAAATAAAGTACGTTTAACAGGTGGTGAGCCTTTTGTAAGAAAAGGCTTTGTAGATTTTTTAGAAATGCTATCTTTTAATGATTTGTTAGACGCTATTAATATCACTACAAATGGTGCATTAATTTCTAAATATATTACCACTCTAGAAAAGTTAAAAAAAGTAAAAAACATCAATTTAAGTATTGATAGTTTACAGGCAGAAAAATTTAATCAAATAACACGAAGAAATGTGTTTGATGAGGTGTATAAAACATTAGAAATCTTAGAAAAAAGTAGTCTAAATTTAAAACTAAATATGGTAGTGCAATCTGGTATAAATACTGATGAAATTACTGATTTTGTGTCGCTTACTAAAAACAAAAATATTGCTGTTCGGTTTATAGAAGAGATGCCTTTTAACGGAAAAGGACAGCGAAATACCAAAGAAAATTGGGATTATACAAGAATTTTAAATGAGATAAAAACCAAGTTTCATGTTGTGGAGATTATATCAGAAAAATCATCAACATCTCGTAATTTTTCTATTGAAAATCACAAAGGAACAGCAGGAATAATACCCGCTTTTACCAGAACAATCTGCGGAGACTGTAACCGAATTAGAATTACATCAACAGGATTATTTAAAAACTGTTTATTTGATGATGGCGTTTTTAATCTGAGAGATTTTTTAAGAAATGGCGCTAGTAATGATGAGTTGAAAGACTTATTTTTATCGTTGGTAAAAAAGAAACCAAAAGATGGTTTTGTAGCAGAAAAAAACAGAAAAAAAGGAAAGGTTTCTGAGAGTATGAGCACAATAGGAGGGTAAAAGAATAAAAATGATTACAGTAGAAAAGGCATTAGAAAGTATCTTAAAAAACAGACAAGATTTTGGAACAGAAGAAATTCCGTTTATAGAAAGTGTTGGACGAGTTTTAAAAGAAAATATTGTAGCCGACAGAGATTTTCCGCCATTTAATAGAGTTTCTATGGATGGAATTTGTGTTAATTTTAATCAATTTAAAAAAGGACAACGAAGTTTTGTTATAGAAGATGTGCAGCCTGCAGGAAGTGCACAAAAAACATTGCAAAACCCAAAAAATTGTTTAGAGGTAATGACAGGTGCTGTGTTGCCTAAAAATGCGTCTGCAGTAATTAGATATGAAGATGTTACGATTAAAAATGGAGTTGCAACGATAGAAGTTGACGTTATTAAGAACGGACAAAATATACACAATCAAGGGAAAGATAGAAGTTTAGGTGATATATTAATTAGAAAAAACACATTGATTTCTACTGCAGAAATAAATGTGTTGGCAACGGTTGGGAAGTTCATTGTAAAAGTAGCGAAACAACCCAAAGTAATGATTGTTTCTACAGGTGATGAGTTGGTTGAAGTAGATAAAATACCGTTAGATTACCAAATTAGAAGAAGTAATGTATATGCATTAGTATCTTTGATGAATGAGTTAAAAATAACTGTAAAAACAGCACATATTACAGATAATAAACCCGTTTTAAAACAAAAAATAAAACAGTTTTTATTAGATTTTGATGTCTTGCTTTTTAGCGGAGCAGTAAGCAAAGGAAAATACGATTTTCTGCCAGAAGTTTTAGAAGAATTAGGTGTAGAGAAACAGTTTCATAGAGTGGCTCAAAGACCAGGGAAACCTTTTTGGTTTGGACGTGTTTCTGGAACAAAAACAACTGTTTTCGCATTTCCAGGAAACCCCATTTCTACCTATGTAAATTGTTTGGTGTATTTTTATCCTTGGTATTTTAAATCGATAGAAGTAGAAAGAGAACAACAAACAGCAATGTTAATTGAAAATGTATTCTTTAAACCAGATTTAACGTACTTTTTACAAGTAGAATTATCAATCAAAAACGGGCAATTAATAGCAACGCCTATTCACGGAAATGGCTCAGGAGATTTAGCAAGTTTAATTAAAACAGACGGATTTATTCAGTTACCAAAAGGAAGAAATGAGTTTAAAAAAGGAGAGGTTTTTGAAGTGATTCGATATAGAGAATAGTATCGAGAACCGAGTGGTTTTAATGTAATTATAAAGAGACCTAAAATAAGTATCGAGAACTGAGTGAAAAATGTAAAAATGAATAACTTTACCCACATAAATAAAAAGAATCAACCAAAAATGGTCAATGTTTCTGATAAGAAAATTACCAAAAGAGTTGCCACTGCAAAAGCAACGATGTTTTTAGGAAAAGAAATGATTTCTCATTTTACAAATGATGAATTATTTACCAAAAAAGGACCTGTTTTTCAAACAGCAATTGTAGCAGGAATTCAGGCGGTAAAAAAGACTTCAGAAATTATACCGATGTGCCATCCTTTACTAATAAATGGTGTGGATATTGACATAGAAATTATTGATAAAGAAAACGTAGCAGTTTTTTGTACAGTAACTATTGAAGGAAAAACAGGTGTAGAAATGGAGGCGTTAACTGGTGTAAGCGCAACGTGTTTAACCATTTACGATATGTGTAAAAGCATTTCTCAAGAAATGATTATCAAAGAGGTGAAATTGATAGAAAAAACAGGAGGAAAATCGGATATTAACGTGCTGTAAATAATGAAAAAACATCAAAAACATACGAAACTAACTCTAAGAGATAACGATACTTTTGCTCCGAATGAAATTGCAATACTTGGAACAAAATGTGGAGTGATTGCTGATTTAGTAACGCAAATTTCTGAGCGATTGTCTGATTATAAAATTGCTTATTTTGATGCTTCTCACAGTAAAGATGTGCAGAAAAATAAGTTGTCAAACTATGTGTTTCATCACGAAGGAAATGTGCAAATTACAAGTACAGAAGCTGTAAATAAATTCAATCAACAGATTCAATTTTCTCAGTACGATTATGTGTTTATCAACGGAAACCATTACCAAGGATCTAAACAGATTTTGGTTTTAGATGCAGAAAAAGAAGCTTCAGTTTTAAAAAGATTAGATCAGTTAGGTTCGATTCAATTTGTGATAAAAATGACAGATAATTCTAAATTTTTTCCTTTTTTAGAAGAGAAATATCCGCAGATAAAAAACCTAACGTGTTATACCATTAATGAGGTTGATAAAATTGCAAATCATATTAAAAATTTAATCAAAGAAAAAATTGCACCTATAAAGGGTTTGGTGCTAGTTGGTGGTAAAAGTACACGGATGGGAACCAATAAATCGGAGTTAAATTACCACGGGAAACCACAAAAAGAGTATGTAAAAGAATTGTTAGAGAACAACAATTTACAAACGTTTTATTCGATTGAAAAAGCATCAGAAAAAGAAGAAGAAATTGCAGATACCTTTTTAAATTTAGGACCTTTTGGGGGTATTTGTGCTGCTTTTCAAAAAGACCCAAACTCGGCTTGGTTCGTTGTAGCAACCGATGTTCCTTTTGTAGATAAAAATTTGATAAGATTATTGCTTCAAAAGAGAAATTCGTCTAAAATTGCAACAACAATTAAAGGGAAAAACAAACAATTTCCAGAGCCATTAATTACTATTTGGGAACCGAAAGCGTATCCTATTTTACTGCAATATTTGGCACAAGGGTATTCTTGCCCAAGAAAAATTTTGATTAATTCTGATATAGAAATTGTAGAGGTAGAGGATAATTTTATCAGAAATATAAACACGCCAGAAGAATTTGAATTGGCTAAAAAAAATATTAAGAATAAGCGTAAATGAAGGTAACCAAAGCGGATTTTTTTAAACGCCAAACTACCTTGTTAGAAATTGGTAAAGAAGGGCAACAAAAGCTACAAAACGCTAAAATTTTGGTAGTTGGTTGTGGTGGTTTAGGAAGCCCCGTTGCAGTTTATTTGGCTTTGAGTGGTGTTGGAGAAATCCATTTAATAGATTTTGACACAGTTGATGTAACCAATTTACACCGACAAGTTTTTTATACGTTAGAAGATATTGGCAAGTCAAAATCATTTGTTTTAGCAAATTTCATCAAACAAAGAGCACCGTTTACAAATGCAACTTTTTCTACAAAATCAGTAACCAAAGAAATGGTTTTAGCATTGGTTTCTCAATTTGATATTATTGTAGATGGAACGGATAGTTTGCCTACAAAATATTTGTTAAATGATGCTTGTGTACTAAAAAACAAGCCTTTAATATATGGTTCTTTGTATAAGTTTGATGGTTATGTTGCGACGTTTAATGTGTTGCAAAAAGACGAAAATTACAGCACAAATTTAAGAGATGCTTTTCCTAAAATAGCAACAGATATTCCTAATTGTTCAACAATAGGTACGTTAAACCCAATTGTAGGAATCATTGCAATGCAACAAACCAATGAGGTTGTAAAATTGATTACGGGTGTTGGAAAGCCATTAATAAATCAATTATTAGTGTACAATAGTTTGCGAAATTCACAACTAAAAATGAAATTAAAAAGCAACATTTCTAAAAAAGAGATTGCTATAATTTTTAAAAATAATCTTTATTTTGATGCTAGTTGTGAAGCTCAAAACAAGGATTGGCTTATTACGGCAAAAGAGTTAAAAAAACGATTTTCTGCTTTAGAAGAACCGAAACTTCAAATAATTTCAGTATTAAATTCTAGAGAAAATCATCCGTTCCCTATTGATAAATTCACCTCGTTATCAGCTATAAAAAAGAATAGTTTTACCCTTGATGCAACTAAAGAATATGTAGTGGTTTGTCAAAAAGGAATTACTAGTTACGATGCTGTAAAACATCTGAAAGAAAAATACCCAAAAAGAAATATATTGAGTTTGGTTGATGGCATTCAAAATTATTAAATGAAGAAGCAACACCTATTTTATATAACTCAAAAAGCGACTTTAGAAGATCGGCTAAAAGGGTTAAAAAAACAGCTAATTAATCTTAGTATTCTGCGACTTCTTGTTTTTTTAGCAATGTGTTTCGGGATATATTTCGTTTTTGGCAATGTTAGAATTGTTGCTGTTATTACTGTAATCGGGTTTTCTATATTTACTTTTCTAGTTGTAAAGCACACCAGTTTAAAGCGAAAAAAAGAGTTAGTTTTAGAAGAAATCAATATAAATAAAACAGAAATTAAAGTATTAGAAGGTGATTTTTCATTTCTAATAACAGGAGAAGAATTTGTAAACCCGCAACATTATTTTAGTAATGATATCGATTTGTTTGGTATTGGTTCGTTTTTTCAATATGTAAATAGAACAACTACAAAAGAAGGACGAAAAAAGTTTGCAGAGATACTTACTGAAAACACCATTTCTGCGATTGTAGAAAAACAAAACAGCTTAAAAGAATTAGCTAAAGAAGTTCTTTGGCGCCAACGTTTTTCGGCTATTGCAAGTTTGGTTACTGTAAAACATAGTTCTAAAAAAATTAGCAATTGGGTTGACAATTACCAACAAGTATTTTCTACATATTTAACACATATTCCTGCTATTTTTTCGTTGATTTCCTTACTGATAATTGGATTGACAAGTTTTAGTCTAATCCCTTTTTCTGTGATAACCATTTGGTTTTTTTTAGGACTTTTTGTGACAGGAAAATATCTTAAACGTATTCAAAATTTGTATTTAAATGCAGATAAAGCGAAAGAAACATTTAGGCAATATCATCAATTATTAGAAAAAGTAGAAGAAGCTAATTTTTCTACTCAAATTTTAAAAGAAAAGCAGCAGATTATCCAATCTGAAGATAAAAAAGCTTCAGAAATTTTTCTACAGTTTTCTAAAATTTTAGATGCTTTTGATCAGCGTAATAATATAATTATTGCGGTAATGGGCAACGCATTATTTTTAAGAGATATTAGTGTTTCTTTACGAGCAGAAAAATGGATTTCCAATTATAAAAATACGGTAAAACAATGGTTTGATGTTGTTACGTTTTTTGACACTCAAAACTCATTGGCAAATTTTGTATTTAATCATACTAATTTTGCTTTTCCGGTACTAAAAAAAGGAAAAACAGTAATTAGATCTAAAAAACTAGGGCACCCATTATTAAAAGTGTCAGATAGAATAGACAATGATTTTATAATTGATAGTGAACAGTTTTTTATAGTAACTGGTGCAAATATGGCAGGGAAAAGTACTTTCTTAAGAACCGTTTCGTTATCAATTGTTATGGCAAATATTGGGTTGCCAGTATGCGCGCAATCTTTTAATTATTCTCCTATAAAATTAATTACAAGTATGCGAACTTCAGATTCTTTGGCAGAAGAAGAATCTTATTTTTATTCAGAGTTAAAACGCTTAAAATTTATTGTTGATGAAATTAAAGAAGAAAAATATTTTATCATTTTAGATGAAATTTTAAAAGGAACAAATAGCAAAGACAAGGCGATAGGTTCTAAAAAGTTTATAGAGAAATTAACCAATTCTAGCGCCACAGGAATTATAGCAACTCACGATATTAGTTTGTGTGATTTAGAAAATAATTTTAAAGAAATTAAAAATTATTATTTTGATGCAGAAATTATGAATAATGAACTGCATTTTGATTACACCTTTAAAAATGGCATTTGTAAAAATATGAATGCGTCTTTTTTACTCGAAAAAATGGAGATTATATAAGGAGCAGTTTTACAGAATGTAAAAAACATCTTGCTTCTTAGATCTATTTATCTTTCATCTAAAAAAAATTACGGATGCGCATTCACCCAAACTTCACCATCAGAAAAATGTTCTTTTTTCCAAATTGGCACCGTTTCTTTTAAAGTATCTATAGCAAATTGGCACGCATTAAAAGCAGTTTTTCTGTGTGGAGAAGAAACCGCAATAATTACAGGAACATCTCCAATTTGTAGCATTCCTTCCGCATGATGAATGGCAATTTTTTTAACATCAAATTTACTTAAAACTGCATCTGCAATTTTTTGAATTTCTTTGATTGCCATCGGTTTGTAAGTAGAAAAATCTAACTGTGTTACTTCTTTGTTTTGTGTACTATTTCTTACCGTTCCAACAAAGGTTACAATTCCGCCACAAGAGGCATCAACCACAAAGTCGTAGCAATTTTCTACATCTAATTTTTCGGATGTTATGTGTACCCAAGTATTTTTTATCATCAGTACAAAAATAGGAAATCTAAATGGTATATTTGTCATCAAAATTTAGATGTCATTACAAGGGGTTTACAACGAAGTAATCTGTTTTATAAAAAGAAAGATTGCTACAAAATTTTCGTAATGACACAAATCAAACAAGAAAATGAAAAATATATTTAGAATTGTCGCATTTTTAGAAGGGGTTTCTTATTTACTATTATTGTTTATCGCAACACCAATTAAGTATTTTGGAGATAATGAAACGTATGTAAAAATGTTAGGAATGCCTCATGGAATGTTATTTATCATCTATATCATTTTAGCGTTTATGCTAAAAAAAGAGCAAAAATGGGAAGGGAAAACGTTTTGGATTGTACTGATTGCTTCTATAATTCCTTTCGGAACTTTTTATATTGATAAAAAGTATGTAAAGTAAAAAGAACTCAGTAAATTTTACCCACCACTAACTGGTGGGATAATTGCCACTACATCATTTACATGTAAAACGGTATCATCATTTGCATAGGCTTCATTCACTGCAAATGCGTATGAGTTTAGATTACTCAATTGTTCGTATTCTATCAACAATGCTATTTTTAGATGACTTATTGTGCTATTTGTTGGCATCTCCATTTGTAAGGAAGTGGTGTTTAATAAATCGGTGGTAATTCCGAAAAGGAGAATTTCTATATTCATACATCAAAGGTAAACCTATTTTAGAAATCGATATTGAACTTGATACCGTTATTTGAAACTCCGTTATAATAAGATTTTATATAATCTATTCGTAGCAAACGCCATTTACCAAAACCTACATT
>CAZZNK010000033.1:0-23677 GCA_964655585.1 uncultured Flavobacteriaceae bacterium | reverse complement strand
AAAAATATACTGGAGAATGGACTTCTTGTGACTGGAATGTAAATAAGAACGAAAATTGGCTTGTCTATGCTTATTATTGGAAAGATAAATTGAATTTTAGTTATTATTGTTCAAACTCAAAACCCATTGGAAAAAGAATTATTTCAGAAAGAGAACAAAATATTTTAAACAATGCAAATGATTTTGAAATTGACAAATATACATTTACGAACTTAGATGGAAGTTTTACAAATGCAAAGCCAAAAGCTAATATAGACTCAATATTAAAGAAATATAGAAATAAAAACTACGGAGAAAAATACAACGAGAATAGAGTAGATATTGTCGTTGACATCGACAAAAAAGGAAATCTAATTTCAGTAAATTTAACCTCTAAAGAACACATGGCTATTGAAAATAATGAAATCATTGATTCAATATATAATTTAAATAAGCCAAAAAATATCGAAATCAGAAAAGCTAAAACAGGTTTTGAAAAAGATGTTTTAAAAGTTGTAAAAAATCTGAAAGTATGGGAGAAAACTTTTATTAAAGGAACCAAAATATCTGTAAGAATTAGAAAATTTTTACAGTTTTATAAAACATCTAATGAAATTAAAGTCTATTATTAAAAACACTACTATGATCTATAGATTTCTTTGTGTTTTCATTCTTTTCCAAGCTATTTTATGACGCTTTTTATACAGCCATAGGCAACCCAAATCTAATCCAAAGTAAAAAAAACTAATACCACTAGGTGGATTTGCACTTGGTAAAAAAGAAAAATAATTAAAGGCTATACTTGGCCATTCCCAACATTGATAACTAGTTCCTACAATTTCTAAAAAAACAATTGACAAGTACATTGTTAAGTAAAACAAACGCTCTCTTGGTTTGTTACGAAGAATAAGTAAGGTTCCTATAGTTAAAACAAACCCGAATACATCATTTCTAAAAACTAAAAAAGCGGCTGCATATAACAAGATAGCAACAATTAGTACCTTTTCGATTGTTTTAATATTCTTTTTTACAAATGCTGATTTTGTAAAATACAGTACTCCGATATATACCAATGCGTGTCCCATTGGTATGTAATGCGGAATGTTTTCTAATCGATAAGTATACATCCCTAATCCAATAGAAAATACATATTCTCCTACATATCCAATTATTACAGCATAGACCATCAACTCTCTAATTCTAGGAGTAACTCTAAATAGTACTACAAAAAAGATGAGAAGCATTAAAAGGTTGGCAATCCATTGAGATTCTTGATAGGTATTTACAACATATTTACTATCAATAAATAGTCCAACAAAAATGTATAAGAATAAAAGACCTAAAGTCTTAAAAAAAGTAGAAAAAAAGGTTTTAGAAGTAACTACACTCATCATACAAACATAATACAATTAAGAAGAAAAAAAAGAAAGGAAAGAATTTTTTTTGTATAGCTTTTTTATATTAGACGACTACAAATCATACTTCACACTAAAAACAATATATCTTGGCTGTATAATATAATTGGTTGTACTACTATAAATAGCTGAACTATTGTTATCATTTAAAGATTTGGTATCTAAAATATTTTTTACTTCTACTTTATATTCCCATTTGCTATCTTCTTTTTGATAGCTCAAATCTGCATCCCAAAAACTATAATTATTAATGGTTGTTCCGTTAGATTTGTAATTGTTATAGGTGTATTTTGATGTAAAAATAAAACTCTTTAAAAAATAAGCATCAACATTTAAATACGGGCTGTGTCTTACAAATTTATTTTCTAAACCACCATTATTATAATTACTAAAAGACACATTGTAACCAATATCAAAATTTGGTGCATCTCTAAAATTCGAACTCAATTTTGTTCTCAAAGATTTAGAAAAAGATTTTGACAATCTTGCTGTGGTTAGCAAAACCTTTGGAGTTGTAGGATCATTATCCGTGTCTTGTAATGTAGTCAATAAACTATTCGATTTTGACAACGAAGCGTTCCCTCCTAAAGACACCTTCAACTTTCCAAATGTTTTACCAAACCTACCTGAAACACTTAAAGACTCACTCGGAAAGGCAGAATTTATAGTTGTACTACTCTGATTAATTCCTAATAACCTAGTAGAACCCGTAATTCCATCAATTCTTTTATTATAGTTGATAAATGCAAAAACATTGGTATAATTAAACATATTAAAGCTAAAATAACTCAAATTTACATTGTGAGAAAGCGAGTTTTCTAAATCTTTATTTCCAGAATACAAACGGTTATAATTGTTAAAAACAAAACCTTCTGCTACTTGATTTATGTCTGTAAAATCTACTTGCATTTTATAATTTAACCGTAATGTTTCTGATTTTTTTAAACTTACCTTAATAGATGCATCTGGCAATACTTTATTAAATTGATGATTTACAACAGCACCTAATTGCGTGTTTTTTGCTGAGTAATTATGCAAACTAAATCCTTGATTAAAAGTGAAAATTCCTGTAATAAATTTATAATGTAAACCTGCATACATATCATTAAAAGAATAGCTTACATCATTTAAAGTAGTTGGCGTTGTAATATCATTTCTAACGTTATTTAATGTTTCGAAAATAGAAGAATTAAATTTTTGATTACTTATGGTAGCTCCTAAAGTTATATTGACATTACTTTTTGAATTTATCACATAATAATAATCTAATTTCGCATCTAATTTATTAGTTTTTACACGTTTGTTTTGCGAAATATCAAAAGGATTTCCTCCTGGATTTGTTAATGTTAGTGTATTTGCAAATGATACTGGTAAATTGGTTAATTCTGCATTGTAAAAAGGATCCTCATCTTGCGTTAAAAATTGCCCTTCGAAAGCAAAAATATTTTTCTCATTCAATGTGTAATAATAGTTTGCATTTTGAATGACAGAAAACGGATTTTGCTCTTGCATTTCTACAATTGTATTATTGGTAATTGTTCCTAAACCATTATTAGTAACAGATAATTTTTGTTGATTTTCTTTTTGATTCGATATTTTTACAAACAAATCATAATCAAACTGATTGTCTCCATTTGGCTTATACTTCGAACTTAATTTAAACAAACCTAAATTACTTTCTTGACTTGTTGCACTTGTAATTTCTTCGGTAGTTTCTGGGGTGGTATCGTTAGCATTTTGTTTGATATAGTTTCTGGTTGTAGTTTGTTCCATATCAGTTTTTGTACCAGAGTAGATAGCAAACCCACTAATATCCCACGTTTTTTTAGGTGCATAACTAAAATTTACTGCCCCGAATTTGGTATCAATTTCTTTCGCTTTATTATTACGCATTGTTAAAAATCCGATATCTGAAGAAGCTACATTAAAGTTTGTTCCACTATTTCTACTTACACCTCTAAATCCGCCAGAAAACTTAAAATAATCTCTTCGTGTAAACGAAACTTCACCGATATTATTCATATCAGTAATAATATTAACACTATATTTTGGGCTGTAATAAAACAACTTCGGATGCACTAAATATCTCGAATCCGTACCCACACCAGCACCCGCTGTAATCTCTCCAAACCAAAAATTCTTTTTCCCTTCTTTTAGCTTAATATTAATAACAATATTATCTTCATTATCAGTAACACGACTCATCTGACTTACATCACTATGATTTTTTAGTACCTGAACTTTATCTATCGCATTGGCAGGAATATTTTTTACAGCTAATTTTGTATCTCCATCAAAAAAATCTTTTCCATCAACCATTACTTTACTTACCTTTTTCCCCTCCACTTCTATTTCTCCATCAGCATTTACCTCTATACCAGGCATTTTTTTTAAGACATCACCTAATTTTTTTTCGGTACCACTTGTAAAAGAATCTGCATTGTATATAATTGTATCACCTTTAATGGTAACAGGCATTTTACTAACAATAGTAATACCATCTAACTCGTTATCTGGTCGTAAAATAATGTTTTTTATAATGTTATCTTCTTTTGTATCAATAATAAAATCAGCCGTTTTTAAACCTACATAACTAATTTTAACTGAGAAAGAGGCATTCTTTTTTAACGATAATTTATATTGCCCTTTAGAGTTTGTAAACCCGTAAGAATCTACTTTTTTAGTTTTAGCATTTATGGCCATTACGTTTGCCATTTCTAAAGGATTGCCAATACTATCTTTTACAACTCCTGTAAGATTAATTTGTGCATGTGTAAGCCCTGTAATCATTAAAATGATTACTATAATTAGTTTTTTCATTGTGTGGTTTTAATTTTTAATGGCGACTACGTCTGTTGCTACTTTTTCTACGATTTTTAAACATTTCTCGCATCTCCTCCATTTTCTTCTTGATGGTTTTGTTGTATTTTTTTCTTGTAATTTCTTTTCCTTTTGTAGGAGCTGAAATTTCAATTTTATCTGACGGATTTATTACAATTTCTGAACATAAAATAGTTGTTTTCCCTGAGTTGATTTCTAAAATTAAACCTGGTAAACCCCAATATTCTCCTGGACCATTACTAACAGGTATTTGTGGCGTGTACCAAGCGGTAACTAAAATTTCTTTTGGCAATTCTACCTCGTCTAATATATTTTTTGTTTTGGTAGAATCTTTTACTTTTTTTGTTTTTGATGATTTTCTTCTAAAACTCCCAAAATCTAATGCATTCGGTTTTTTAATCAATGTTGCTTTGTAACAAGTGTATTTACCAATCTGTTTGGTTTCACTACCAAGCTCCCACTTTGGCTGTTCTAAATTTTCTGATACTAAAAACTTTTTTCCAAAAAACTCTGTAGCTTCTAAGGCTTTTTTCTCTTTGATATTTTTGTATTTTGTACCTCCACCAAAACCACCAAATCGAAATCCTCTTCCTGCCCCTCCAGGAGTTGCCAACTTCTCTTCTTCTTTATATATAGATGCAGATTGATCAAAATTTAACACAAATGTTTTTTCGAGCATGTTTTTCATCCGATCTAAAATTCTTTTTTTCCGTTCTTCAGACATTTTACTCTTATCAAAACGGCTCATATCAAAAGTAGTTTTTGATTTGTAAATAGCTTTTCCTTGAAAACCTTTCTGAGCAAACATAGTTACCGAAAAGAATAATACTAAAATTGTAACAACTGATTTCATATATATTTTTGACTTTAAATTTTTGTTAAAAATAACTCTTACATCCAAGAGTTGGACTTAAAAAAAAGTCAAAAGTTTAATTTATATTCATTCTAACCGTTAAACTCAACAGTAATACCACCTTTATTACCTCTTCCTTTACGAGACCTAAAGCGCTTCATCATTTCTTTTGATTTTTTATCCATAATTTTATCAAACTTTTTTTGAGTAACTTTTTTCCCTTTTGTAGGTTCTTTTACTTCAATTTTATTCGATGGATTTAACACAACTTCCGTACAAACAATGGTTAATTTACCTTCGTTTATTTCTAATATTAAACCTGGCAAACCACCAAACTTCGAAGGACCATTAGATACAGGTATTTGCGGCGTGTACCAAGCTGTAGTTTTTACAGTTTTTGTAGCTTTTTTTGATGTTTGTTTATCATCTTTAAAATCGTGTTTTATATATTCTTCTTCTATAGAAAATATTGCTTTATAACAAGTATATATCCCTATATTTTTCGTCTCACTTGTTAGCTCCCATTCAATGTTTTTAATTTTATCCTTAATTAAAAACCGCTTTCCCATAATCTCAGTTTTATTTACAAACCTTTTTTCTGATATGTTTTTATACAACACATCCGTTCCTCCCCCCATACCAGAAATCTTAATAATAACACCACTTTTATTAGGCTGTGGAGCTGCTAATTTCTGATTTTGCTTATAGGTAGATTCTGATTTAGTAAAGTTTAATGTATATGTTTTTTGAAACATTTTTTTCATTTGCTCTTGTAACTGTTTCTGCATATCAGAATTTGGCGCATTTTTAGATTTACTAATTTTAAAATCTACTTTTCTATGTGTTTTATACGTTGCTTTTCCTGTAAAATTTTGTGCAAAAGAATTTGCGATAAAAAAACAGCTTACTAAAACGAGTATCTTTTTCATAATGTTATAATTTTATAATGTATGCTACAAATATGCGATATAAAAAACGTACTTACTGTTAAGAAGTGTTAACGAATGTTAAGTGACTAAAAATAATCGAGATAAAAACTATCTTTGACCTATGAATGTGAAAAAGCAACGCTTAATTCTATTTTTAATTACTAGCACAATTCTTACTACAATTGTGGTACAATTTTATTGGAATTACAACAACTATCAACAAAACAAACAACATGTTTTAAACGAAATTCAGCTAAGCTTAGACAATGCCATAGAAACCTACTATACCAATTTATCTAAAGAAAATTTTTTTACTATTATAGAGCCTAATTATCCTACAGAAATCGACAAACTAGAAAGAGAGAAAATTTTCAAGAACATTTTTAAAGGTACTGGATTTGATAAAAACAAAAAAGATAAAACAAAGTCCAAATTCAATTTAAAAATTACTTCTTTAGAATACAGAGAAGATAAAATTGACATGATTGTTGATGCAGATTCTCTGAAAAACCGGCCTCAATTTACCCAGTTTTCTAAAGATGGCAAATCTGGTATTCATTTTTCATCACCCGATAAAATTACAAGAGTACAAGTTTTTAAAGGTAAAAAATCTGCGGATAGTCTAAAGCTTATCAAAGGATTACAAACAATGATAATTGCCATACATAATGATAGCATTAATTATGTAGAGGTAGATTCTATTCTAAACAAAGAGCTTAAAAACAAGGGAATAAATAGTCGGTTTTTCTTCAATCACTTAAAACAAGATTCTATTTTTTTTAGCTCTGAAATAAAAGATAATACAAATGGTTTTTTAGTTATTGAAGCAAAATCTACCTTTCTAAAACCTGACGAAAATTTTGTAATGCATTACAGCAATCCTACAAAGGAAGCCTTAAAAAGAAGTTTAGCGGGTATTTTTTTATCACTTTTATTGTCTTTAGCAATTATTTTTAGTTTGTTTTATTTGTTACACATCATCAAGCAACAAAAAGAGTTGGCATTGATTAAAAACGATTTAATTAGCAATATAACTCACGAGTTTAAAACACCAATTACTACAGCTTCTACAGCCTTAGAAGCTATTCAGAATTTTCAAATAATTGACAACAAAGAAAAAACAAAAAAATACATTGCCACATCTGCCAAACAACTTAACAAACTGCATTTAATGGTAGAAAAACTATTAGAAACTGCCACTTTAGACAGCAATCAGCTTTTACTCCAAAAAGAACACATAAATATGGTAGATTTAATAACTGAAATTGTAAAAAAATATCAATTTATATCTTCGGATAAAACAATTTCTTTTTCTTCAACTATTGATAATTTACAAGTTTCGGTTGATGCTTTTCATTTTGAAAATGCAATTTCTAATCTAGTTGATAATGCAATAAAATATGGAGGAAACAACATTAAAATCTACTTGAAATCAAATTTAAACAACATTGAAATCTCTGTTACTGATGATGGAAATGGCATTGATAAAAATCATCAAGAAAAGATTTTTGAGCAATTTTATCGTATCCCGAAAGGAAATACTCACGACGTAAAAGGCTTTGGAATTGGTTTATATTACAGTAAAAAAATCATAGAAAAACACGGTGGTAAAATCAGTGTAAGCTCTAACCCAAAAACTACTATTTTTAAAATTTTATTACCTAATGAGTAACCGTATAAAAATTTTATTAGCAGAAGATGAACCTAGTTTAGGGCAAATTATACAAGAAAGTTTAGAAACTAGAAACTTTGAGGTTTCACTAGCCGAAAATGGCGAAATTGCTCTCGAAATATATCACACAAAACACCCTGATATTTTAGTGTTAGATGTAATGATGCCTAAAAAAGACGGATTTACACTTGCCAAAGAAATTAGACAAGAAAACAAGCTGATTCCAATAATATTTCTAACCGCAAAATCGCAAACCAAAGATGTTTTAGACGGCTTTAAACACGGTGGAAATGATTATTTAAAAAAGCCTTTTTCAATGAAAGAATTAATTGTCCGCATCCATTCTTTGTTAGGTAATATTGAACTAAAAACTCGAAAAGACAAAATTATTATAGGGAATTATTTATTTAATTACACAAAGCAAATACTTTCTTATCAACAAGAAGCAGCACAACTAACGCATAAAGAAGCTGAGTTGCTTTTTTATTTATCAGAAAAAAGAAACGAAATTCTAGATAGAACTTTTATCCTAAAAAAAATGTGGGGAAATGATGATTTTTTTAATGCAAGAAGTATGGATGTTTTTATTTCTAAGCTCAGAAAAAAACTAAAAAAAGATAAAAACATACAAATTGTAAACATTCGCGGATTTGGTTATAAATTGATTTGCTAAAAAAGTTAAATTTTAAGTATCTTTGGCTTTCTAATATCAATTTAATTTAGACTTCACAGATTATGCATGTAGCTATTGCAGGAAATATTGGCGCCGGAAAAACCACTTTAACAAAATTATTGGCAAAACATTATAAATGGAAACCTCATTATGAAGCAGTTGATGAAAATCCGTATTTAGACGACTTTTATGCCGAAATGGAGCGTTGGTCTTTTAACTTACAAGTATTCTTTTTAAACAGTCGTTTTCGTCAGATTTTAGAATTAAGAAAAACAGGCAAAAAAATAATTCAAGACAGAACTATTTATGAGGATGCTCATATTTTTGCTCCAAATTTACATGCCATGGGCTTAATGACTAACAGAGATTATGAAAATTATAGCTCTCTGTTTGAATTGATGGAGAAATTAGTAACTCCACCAGATTTATTAATTTATCTACGCGCAGATATCTCTACTTTAGTAGGTCAAATACACAAACGTGGTAGAGATTATGAAAATTCTATCAGTATTGATTATTTAAGCAGATTAAATGAACGCTACGAAGCATGGATCTCTACTTACAAAAAAGGAAACCTTTTAATTATTGATGTAGATAATTTAGATTTTGTTGATAACCCCGAAGACTTAGGCTATGTTATTGGTAGAATTGACGCCCAAATAAACGGATTATTTTAACCCTGAAATAACATATTTTTACAAAGCAAAAGCTCATCAAATTGATGAGCTTTTAGTTTGTAAAGAAAATTTCTTTACAAATACAGTAGGTTATCCCCCAACACCCTACCGTATCTTTTTTATTATTTAGTAACTTTTATTACTAACCTATACATTTAAGACACACCTTTTTTCGAAAGGTCACATAAAAATAAAAATTATTTTAAAATTTCTATTTTACTATTTACAATATCTTTAATTGGCAGTACTATTTTTCCGTCTGAAGTCCCTAAAACTATACAAATATTATCTATTGATTCTATAACACCTACGGTATTATCCATTTTAATTTTTTGCCCGATTGCTAAATTTTTACGAGAATAATAACCAAACAACAATCTTGTAATAACGTCTTTTGACCCCAACCCAAAGGCAATTGTTATTGCTAATAAAATAGAGCCTATAATTAATGTAAGGTTACTTTTTATAACACTAGTATCTATTCCTGCTTGGTCAAATGCTGTAATCGATAAAAAAATTACAATTAAATAAAAGGCAATATTCCCTACTAAATTTCCTCCAGTTAACTCTAACGATTTAAACATATTATTAATCGCTTTTTTTGCAATAGTACCAATATAAATACCAGCAACAAAAATGGCCAATGCAGTTAATAGTTTTGGTAAATAAGAGAAGAAACCACTTATTCCATCAGATACTACTGTCAACCCAAAAATACTAGAACCCGCCATTACAAACACCAAAATTAAAAACCATTTTAAAAGGCCTAAAATCACCTTTGTAAATACGATATTAATAGTCATGTCTCCAAAAATTTCGGTTTCTCTTAATTTTTCTGACCAGGTATCTATTTTTGTTTTACTCAATGCTTTTTTAATAATCCATAAAAAAACTTTGATAAAAACCCAAGCTATCAATACAAAACCTAAAAAACCCAAAACTTTTGGCAGTGAAGCCACAACTTCTTCTAGAATTTTTTGAAAAGGAGCTAATAAGTCAATTTTTAAAAAGGTTAGCATAATCATAATATTTAATTTAAAGTTATCTATAATTTATTTTACTCATCTTCTTTTTGTAATCCTCCACTCAATAAATCTGCAATTGTATTCGGATATTTAACCACAAATAAATCTGCTATATCTATGGCAAGTTTTATTTTGCCAATATCATTAAGCAATTTCTTCCTAAGCGCTTTTGGCACTTCTTCATTATGTAATATTTTCTTAAATGGATTTTCCATAATTACAATTCTTGATACACATTTATTATTTTCTCTTTCGCTCTTTTCAATCTCATTTTTACAGCGCTTTCTCCTATTTCTAGAATATGTTGTATTTCTTTGATTGTCATATCATCTTGATATTTCATCATCAAAATTACTTTATCATTAGGATCAATCAATTTCATTGCTTTGGCTAGTTTTTCTGATTTTAACTCAAAAAGTCTAGCATCATCAATATCATCAAAAGAATCTTCTTCTTTTATTTGATCCGTAACAACTGTTACTTTTTCCTTTTTTTTATTGGCATTTCTTTGCACATAATTTACACAAAAATTATAGGTAAAAGAATACAACCAAGTAGAAAATTTCGATTTCCCTTTAAAAGTTCTTAATTTTATAAACAACTTTATAAATACATCGTGTGTTAAATCTTCTGCTTCTTCTTTATTAATAGAAAAACCATAACACTTATTATAAACTACAGTAGCATACCGATCATACAAAACAGCAAACAAATGTGTATTATTTGTTTCTACAATTTTAAAAACGAGTTCCTCGTCACTTAATAAAGTAGCGTCTGTATTTTTCAATAGATTCGTTTATTTTTCTTTGGTTATACTTATTAAGACACTATAATGTCTAATTAGTCACAAATGTTTTTTTACACAGATCTAAATTAACATTTCTTTAACAAAAAAGAGGTGTTTTGAAAAAAAAAATATTTTTTGTAACATTTAACTACAATCGTGCGTATAAGTAAATGTAAGATTCTTGTAAAACTAAAAAAAACTAGAAAAATAAATGAGACAACTTAAAATTACAAAACAGGTAACGAATAGAGAAACCGCATCGTTAGACAAATATTTACAAGAAATTGGTAAAGTAGATTTAATTACTGCTGATGAAGAAGTAGAATTAGCACAACGTATTAAAGCAGGAGATCAAGGAGCTTTAGAAGAATTAACAAAAGCTAATTTACGTTTTGTAGTTTCTGTTGCAAAACAATATCAAAATCAAGGATTAACATTACCAGATTTAATTAACGAAGGTAATATGGGGCTAATTAAAGCTGCAAAACGTTTTGATGAAACTCGTGGTTTTAAATTTATCTCGTACGCTGTTTGGTGGATTCGTCAATCTATTTTACAAGCCTTGGCAGAACAATCTCGTATTGTACGTTTGCCATTAAATAAAATTGGTTCTATCAATAAAATTAACAAAATGTACGCTTTCTTAGAGCAAGAAAACGAGCGTCCACCAAGTCCAGAAGAGATCGCTAAGAAATTAGACATGACCGTGAATGATGTAAAAGAGTCTATGAAAAACTCTGGTCGTCATGTATCTATGGATGCTCCTTTAATTAAAGGTGAAGACTCTAATTTATATGATGTTTTAAATTCTGGGGAATCTCCAAATCCTGATAGAAATTTATTACACGAATCATTACGCATCGAAATAAAAAGAGCCTTAGAAACATTAACCCCTAGAGAGTCTGATGTTGTTGCCTTATATTTTGGCTTAGGAGAACACCAACCAATGACTTTAGAAGAAATTGGTGAAACATTCGATTTAACTAGAGAACGTGTTCGTCAAATTAAAGAAAAAGCAATTAGACGTTTAAAACACACTTCTAGAAGTAAAATTTTAATGACCTATTTAGGATAACTGTTACAAACAGATTTATTATAAAAACTCTCGAACTATTTTCGAGAGTTTTCTTTTTATATCCCTATTTTTGTCACAACAACAACAACAACAACAACAACAACAACAAACACAACTTAAAATGAACAAATTAATTGCACCTTCAATTCTTGCTGCCGATTTTGGCAACTTACAACGCGATGTAGAAATGATAAACAATAGTGATGCCGATTGGTTTCACATAGATATTATGGACGGTGTTTTTGTACCGAATATCTCTTTCGGAATGCCTGTTTTAAAAGCAATTACAAAACACGCTAAAAAAACAATCGACGTACATTTAATGATTGTAAATCCAGATCAATACATTCAAACTTTTGCAGATTTGGGCGCAAATATTTTAACTGTTCATTATGAGGCTTGTACCCATTTACACAGAACCATACAAGCCATACAAGCCACAGGAATGAAAGCTGGCGTTGCCTTAAACCCACACACACCAATTAGTGTTTTAGAAGATATTATTGCTGATATAGATTTAGTTTGTATTATGAGTGTAAATCCTGGTTTTGGAGGACAATCATTCATAGAGAATACCTACAAAAAAACAACTCAATTAAAACAACTCATTGAATTTTCTAACTCAAATGCACAGATAGAAATTGATGGTGGCGTAACCGATAAAAACGCCAACAAGCTAATTGAAGCTGGTGCAAATGTATTGGTAGCTGGTAGTTTTGTTTTTAAGAGTGATAACCCTACAGAAACTATCAAAAATTTAAAAAAATTAGTCAATTAGTATTTCTAAAACTGCTCTAATAAATAATTTATCAAATCTGTTGTAGTTACAATACCAGATAACTCATTGTTATCTATCACAGGCAACGCATGAAACTCTTTTTTAGATAAAATCTCAGCTACCTCTTTTATTGTTGTAGAAGGTTTTACTGTAATTAAATTTTTAGCCATTACTTGTTCTATGGTAAACATGTTGTACACCACAGTATCTACTTCTTTCTCTTCATCATAAACTGCATCAGCAAAACTAATACGCAACAAATCTGTATAACTTAACATTCCTATCACTTTACTTCCATTTACCACAGGAATATGCCGAATATTATTTCCTTTAAATAATTTTTCAGCTGTTACCAAATCATCTGTATGATTTAAGGTAATAACATCATTACTCATAATTACGGACACTGGTGTTCTTTTTTTCATGATAATTGTGTTTTAATATTTCTATCAAATTTCTGAAAAAATTAGGAAATTAAAACTGATTTTTATCATGAAAAACAAAAAAACCTACAATAAATATTGTAGGTTTTTCATCAATCTGTGACCCCGACAGGATTCAAACCTGTAACCGCTGGAGCCGAAATCCAGTGCGCTATTCAGTTGCGCCACGAGGCCCCTAAAATAAATTTACATTAAATGCTTTCTAACAAAAGTAGAAATTGTTTTTCCATCAGCTTTTCCTGCCAATTCTTTAGAAACAACCCCCATTACTTTCCCCATATCTTTCATTCCTGATGCCCCTAATTTTGTAATTATTGTTTTTACAACAGCTTCTATTTCTTCTTCTGACATGGCTTCGGGTAAAAACTGCTCAATAACAGTCGCTTCTTCTAGCTCAGGATCTGCCAAATCTTGTCTTCCTTGTGCTACAAAAAGAGCCGCACTATCTTTACGTTGCTTTACTTGTTTCTGTAAAATTTTCAATTCTTGCTCTTCTGATAATTCCGCTCCACCTCCATTTTCAGTCTTTACCAAAATAATAGCAGATTTTACAGCTCTTAAAGCCTGTAATGCAAGTGTATTTTTAGATTTCATCGCAGCCTTTAACTGCTCCATGATTTGTTTTTCTAAACTCATTTTTTCATTTTTTACCGATTCAAAAATAGGGCTTTTTTATCTTTTTTTAAATACAAAACCAGTTTATTATAATCTATAACCGCTTTTCCTTTTTCTAAAATATCTGCACCAATAATTCCGTGAACTTCTTTTGCATTATGATCTGTCAATGCAGTATTTACATGCGACAAATCAAACAGTACTAAATTAAATCCACCTGTTTTCCAACTGCCTATTTTTAGATGATTATCTTCAGATTTTTGAGTCTCCATATCAACAGCACCCGCACCCGCAGCTTTGGTTTCGCTTTCTTGAGCATCTAACTTAAAAAAATCAATTCTATCAAAACCTACACAAGAGTTTGATGCGCCAGTATCTAAAATAAACCTCCCTTTTACACCATTTATTTTAGCTTTTAACTCCAAATGATTGGTAACAGTTCGCTTTAATTTAATGCGGATATATTTCTTTTTTTGCAAACCTTTTTTTAAACTTGCCATTAAGCTGTATTTTTGGCAAAAATACGTCTTTACGAGCGAAGCAAAGTAATCTCATTCTAAAAAATAAATATACTCTAAAATGATTACCGATACACATACCCATTTATATTCAGAGCAGTTTGATGAAGATAGAGACGCAATGATGCAACGTGCAAAAGAGGCAGGTGTTTCTCGATTTTTTATTCCTGCAATAGATAGTTCTTACACAGAAAGAATGTTCGATTTAGAAAAAACATACCCAAAAGATGTTTTTTTAATGATGGGTTTACATCCAACATCAGTCAAAGAAAATTTTAAAGAAGAGTTACAACTCGTAAAAAAATGGATTGATAAAAAAGATTTTATTGGTATTGGAGAAATTGGTATCGATTTATATTGGGATAAGACTTTTTTAAAACAGCAAGAAGAAGTTTTCAGAACGCAAATACGTTGGGCAAAAGAAAAAAAACTCCCAATTATAATTCATTGTAGAGATGCTTTTGATGAAATTTTTACTATTTTAGAAGACGAAAAAGATGAGAGCTTATTTGGGATTTTTCATTGTTTTACAGGCGATATACAACAAGCAAAACAAGCTATTTCTTACAATATGAAACTTGGTATTGGTGGCGTTGTTACCTTTAAAAATGGAAAAATAGATCGTTTTTTAAACGAAATTGAACTCAAACACATTGTTTTAGAAACAGACTCACCGTATTTAGCACCAACACCATATAGAGGCAAACGAAACGAAAGCAGTTACATTACACAAGTAATTGAAAAATTAGCCACTATTTATAATTTACCATTTGATGAAATAGCAAAAATCACCACTCAAAACTCTAAAGATATTTTTGGAAGCTAAACAAACAACATATTACAAAACACCCATAGGAATTGCAAAAATTGTAGGGAATAAAAACGGAATTCAATCTGTTTCTGTGTTAGATAATATTTTAGATGCAGAAGAAAGTTTATCAGAAAAATTACCAAAACATTTACAAGAATGTGTAACTCAATTAGCCGAATATTTTAACGGAAAGCGAACCAAATTCACCGTAAAATTAAACCCACAAGGAACTGATTTTCAACGAAGAGTTTGGACAGAATTACGCACTATTCCTTTTAATAAAACTAGAACATACTTAGAGCAATCTAAGAAATTAGGAAATGTAAAAGCTATTAGAGCTGTAGCTTCAGCAAACGGTAAAAACCCAATTTGGATACTTATTCCGTGCCATCGAGTAATTGGTTCTAACGGTTCTTTAACAGGGTATGCTGGCGGACTTTGGCGAAAAAAATGGTTATTAGAACACGAAAATCCTGTAAAACAACAATCACTTTTTTAGTTTTTTAAACTATTTTTGTTCTACTTACGTTTGCTTTGTATGAGTCGAAAACTTCTTTTTATTCTTTTTCTTTTCTTCGGATTTTTTGCCCATGCGCAAAAAGTTTCAAAAGAATTTCGTTCTAAAAAAATTACAGTGGTAAAAGACAGTATTCAGCTTGATTCTGTAGCCATCAATCCGCAGAAATTTAGAGTTTTAGACGCAACCTTAAAAACAATCAACCCAAAAGAATATCAGATTGATTATAGCAATGCCATTTTAATTATCAACGCTAAAAAACATCCAAAAATTACAATTGAATATTTTGTATTTCCTGAATTTATCACCAAAACATATTCGCCTTTTGATGAAAAATTAATTGTTCCGAACACAAATAATACTCAAAAACTATACAGCTTAACGACTAATAAAAAAGCATCAGAAATTAAATTACTTAATGGTTTGCAAACCAAAGGATTTATTGCGCGTGGCATTACCATGGGCAACAATCAAAACGCCGTAACAAATGCCGAATTAAATTTAGATATTTCAGGTAAATTGTCAAAAGACATTGTGCTTAGAGCTAACATTTATGATACTAATATTCCGTTACAAGAAAATGGTTACTCACAAAATATTACGGATTTTGATCGAATTTTTATAGAAATATCTCATAAAAACTGGCGTGTAAAAGCAGGTGATATTTCTCTTAAAAATAAGGATAGTTATTTTCTAAACTTCACCAAACAAATCGCTGGTTTAGAAGTAGAGGCAAACATTAATAAAAACACCATAGTTACTGCTTCTGGCGCAATTGTTCGAGGAAAATTTTCTCAATTTAATTTTGTTGGAGCAGAAGGAAATCAAGGTCCTTATAAAGTAGTTGGCGCAAATAATGAGCCTGGAATTATTATAATTTCAGGTAGTGAAACCGTTTATATAAACGGAATTGCAATACAACGCGGAGAAGACAAAGATTACACAATTGACTATAATTTGGCAGAAATTAGATTTAACACAACATATCCTATTACCAATGATATGAGAATTGCTATTGAATTTCAATATTCCGACAGAAATTACACCCGATTTATTACCTACGAAAAAGCAATATATAAAAATAATCATTTTTCAATTTCTGGTCATTTTTACAATGAAAATGATGCAAAAAACAGTTCGCTACAACAAAGTTTATCTAACAATCAGAAGCAAATTTTAGCCAATGCTGGGAATGATACATCGCAAATGGTGGCTCAAAGTGCTTTTGTAGATACATTTTCTGAGAATAAAATTTTGTATAAAAAAGTAACTGTCGGCACACAAGAAACCTTTGAATATACTACCGATGAAAATGTAGAATTATATACAGTATCCTTTACCAACGTTGGCACAAATAAAGGTAACTATATCTTAGACAGAGCTATTGCTATTGGAAATATTTTTGTTTTTGTAGGTGTAAACCAAGGAAATTATAGCCCAATTATAAAACTAATCGCTCCAACAAAAACACAAATTATTGTAGTAAATTCTAGCTATTCACCGTCTGAAAAAGCAACTATTTCTGCAGAATTGGCTTTTAGCAATAATGATTTAAATTTATTTTCGTCTATTGATGATAATCAAAATAAAGGAATTGCTACAAAACTGCATTGGCAACAAATAGCACTCAATAAAAAGTGGCGACTAAAAAGCAATATTGATTATGAATTTGTAAGCACCAATTTTAGTACTGAAAAAGGACATGAATCTATTGAGTTTCATAGAGATTGGAATTTACAGGATTTTTCGGGCAAAAAAAACCTTTTACAAACAACTTTTACACTACAAAAAAATAAGAGTAATTATTTTTCCTACGGATTTAATCATTTGAGTTATACCATTGGATTTAATGGAAACAAACATCAATTTTTATCAAAATTAACATCAAAAAATACTTCTTTTTCTTTGGATGGTAGTTTTTTAAAAAACACATCATCCTCAGAAAAAAATACGTTTATCAGGGTACAATCTAAAGTAGAACATTCTTTTTCTAAAAGTTGGTTAGGGGCAATTATCAACTTAGAAAACAATAGTAGAAAAGAGAAAATTACTCAAAATTTTAGCAATACAAGTCATCGTTTTAAAGAATATGAAACCTATATCGGTTTTGGAGATTCTACCAAAATTTTTACTAAAATAGGTGTAAAATACCGAAATAATGACAGTATAAAATCAAACAAGTTTACACAAATCAACAATCGAAAAACGCTGTATATTCAAAGTAAAATCATTCAAGATAAAACCACAAATCTTTCAATTTTTGCAAATTACAGAACTACTGAAAACCATTTTTCAAGCAACGAAAAATCACTCAATTCAAAAATCGTTTTCAACAAAAGGCTATTTGATAGTTTCATTGTTTTAGGAACCATTTACGAAACTTCTTCTGGCAATGTTGCCAAACAAGATTATGTGTATATAAAAACGGAACCTGGTCAAGGTTTTTATATTTGGATTGATTATAATAACGACGGAATTAAAGACTTTAATGAGTTTGAAATTGCGCAATACCAAGACCAAGCAGAGTATTTAAGAGTACCGCTACCCAACTTACGTTTTATAGCTACCCAACGTGCAAAATTCAAACAATCTTTCGCGATAAATCCGAAGCAATGGGCAAGTAAAAAAAGATTTAAAAACGTTATTTCTCATTTTTACAATCAAAGTTTTTTATCTATTGATAATGAGCGAGAACGTATAAAAAACTCGTTTCATCTAAATCCGTTTAACTTAGATAATAAGAACTTGGTCGCTTTAAATTTTAGCTTTAGAAATAGTTTGTATTTTAATAAGAACTTACAGAAATACAGTATCACTTTTACCTACGGATCTTCTAAAAATAAACAACAATATTTTGTTGGAAATCAAGAAAATAACACAGCATTATATCAAATAAATTTTCAACATAAGTTTTCGGAATTTTGGTTGTTTGAATTGCTTGGAAAACGAAGTGAAAACAATTTAGAAACTGAAAATTTTAACAGTAGAAATTATCAAATAAACAGCAAAGAAATACAACCAAAAATTTCTTTTTTATATCATAAAAACCATCGTCTCTCTGCTTTTTATCATTTTAAAAACAAAAAAAATCAGTTGCAAAATTTTGAAAAACTAGAGCAACAAAAAATAGGCTTTGATTATTTTTATATCAACAAAAAAGGAAATCAAATTAGTGCAAATCTTTATTTAATTGATAATAGTTTTACTGGAAACTCTAATTCTCCTGTGGGATATCAACTCTTAGAAGGTTTACAAGTAGGAAAAAATTATACTTGGAGTTTGCTTTTCAATAAAAAAATAAACTCTTTTTTACATCTAAACATCAATTATTTAGGTAGAAAAAGTAATAACTCGAAAACAATTCATACAGGAACCGTACAGTTAAAAGCCGTTTTTTAAACTATTATTTGGTATGATTTTTGTTACCTTTGATTATTAATTTAAAATTCAAAATTCATGAAAAAAGTATTTCTATTCGCACTATTATTTGTAACAACAATTTCTATTGCACAAGAAAAAACAATAACAAAAAATACTCATAAAAAACACGAATTAAAACTCAATGCATTTAGTTTAATCGCTTTCAAAGCCTTTGATGTTTCTTATGAATATCTTATTGATGAAGAATCTTCTTTTGGTACATCTTTATTTCTAAGAGCAAGCGAAGACATGAATGCTACAGATTTTTATAAAACGTTCTCTATTACACCATATTACAGACGTTATTTTTCTAAAGGTTATGCTAAAGGTTTTTTTATAGAAGGTTTTGCAACAGTACTGAATTTAAAAGAGTATGATTTCTCTGTAAGCAATTACAAAAGTGAAACCAATTTTGCTCTCGGGATTTCTGCAGGAGGGAAATTTGTAACCAAAAAAGGGTTTATTGCTGAAATTTTTCTTGGCTTAGGAAGAAAATTGGGTTCAGAAACCCCAAACGGCATTAACATTCCTATTGTTGGTAGAGGTGGTATTACTTTAGGTTACCGCTTTTAAGAATTAAATTTGTAAGTTTATACCTTTAAATTTAAAACAAAAAATAACAAAATATATTATGAAAAAAATCTTTATAACAATTGCTGTTTTGGCAAGCTCATTTGCCCAAGCACAACAAGAAGTTAAGCTAGATATTTTTGATGCTTTGGCATTAAAAACAATTGAAGTTTCTTATGAATATTACTTAAACGAACAATCTTCAGTAGGTGTCTCTGCTTTATTCAATTTTGAAAAGAAAGATATTGCTTTTAAATACAATGAAAAAAGAATGTTTACACCTTATTTTAGACATTATTTTACAAGTGGAGAACAATGGAATCTATTTGGCGAAGCTTTTATGGCTATAAATATGGGAACTAAAACAATTGAATTTATTGGAGGGCCTTACCAACTTATAGATTATTCTGATGGCGCATTAGGTGTTGCCGTAGGGTTAAAATACTTATCAGAAGGCGGCTTTGTAATTGATACATATGCAGGTATTGGTCGGAACTTATTTAGCTCTAACTCACCAATTATTGTTCCTAGAATCGGAGTTAATGTTGGCTATCGATTTTAAGTAATTGCAAAATACAGCACAAAAAAAATCCGAAGTAAATTTACTTCGGATTTTTTTTGCATTGTAGTAACTGTAAAACCTCTTACATTTTTTGCAACCAGTTTTTAGCAGAAACTTCTTTTTGAATAATATCCTTTAATTCAGAAATTTTAACACGCTCTTGCGCCATAGTATCTCTATGACGAATGGTTACCGAATTATCTTCTAAAGTATCATGATCTACCGTAATACAAAACGGTGTTCCGTTTGCATCTTGTCTTCTATATCTACGTCCCACAGCATCCTTTTCATCATAAGCAACATTAAAATCCCACTTTAAATCGTCCATAATTTTACGAGCAACCTCTGGCAATCCATCTTTTTTAACCAATGGTAAAATAGCTGCTTTTACAGGTGCTAAAACTGATGGTAATTTCAAAACGGTTCTTGTCGTTCCGTTTTCTAACGTCTCTTCTTTTAATGAATTTGAAAAAACTGCCAAAAACATTCTGTCTAAACCAATAGAAGTTTCAACTACATATGGCACATAGCTTTTGTTTTCTTGATGATCGAAATATTGTAATTTCTTACCAGAAAACTCTTCGTGAGCTTTTAAATCGAAATCTGTACGAGAATGGATTCCTTCTAATTCTTTAAATCCGAAAGGAAACTTAAACTCAATATCTGATGCTGCATCTGCGTAATGTGCTAATTTTTCATGATCGTGAAAACGGTAATTCTCACTTCCCATTCCTAATGACAAATGCCATTTCATACGGGTTTCTTTCCATTTTTGATACCACTCTTTTTGAGTATTTGGCTTTACAAAAAACTGCATTTCCATTTGCTCAAACTCCCGCATTCTAAAAATAAATTGACGTGCAACAATCTCGTTTCTAAAGGCTTTACCTGTTTGTGCAATTCCGAAAGGAATTTTCATTCTTCCTGTTTTTTGCACATTCAAAAAATTAACAAAAATACCTTGAGCTGTTTCTGGTCGCAAATATAAATCCATTGCAGATTCTGCCGATGCACCTAATTTTGTACCAAACATTAGGTTAAATTGCTTTACATCTGTCCAATTTTTAGAACCCGTTAATGGATCTGCAATTCCTAATTCTTCAATCAACAATTTTACATCTACTAAATCTTCATTTTCTAAAGATTTTCCCATTCTTGTTAAAATGGAATTTATTTTTTCTTGATAACCTAAAACTCGCCCGTTAGTTGCTAAAAACTCTTCTTTATTGAAAGTATCTCCAAAACGTTTTTCAGCTTTTTTAACTTCCTTTTCAATTTTATTTTCAATTTTAGCACAATAATCTTCAATTAAAACATCAGCTCTATATCGCTTTTTAGAATCCTTATTATCAATTAAAGGATCATTAAACGCATCTACATGACCAGAGGCTTTCCAAGTAGTTGGATGCATTAAAATTGAAGAGTCTAAACCCACAATGTTTTCGTGCATTTGCACCATTGCTTTCCACCAATATTCTCTAATATTTTTCTTTAATTCTACTCCGTTTTGAGCATAATCGTACACCGCACTTAATCCGTCATAAATTTCACTAGATTGAAATATGTATCCATATTCTTTTGCGTGCGATACTACTTTTTTAAATAAATCTTCTTGTTTTGCCATAATTGCGACAAAGATACAGGAATATAAAAAATGTATCTATATTTTTTTGACTATCTTTCTGATGAAAAAAATGCTATAAAAATGAAGATTTTTGAAAATTTCTTCCATTTATTTTATCCAAAATTATGTGCTCTTTGTGATGTTCAACTCGTAACAAACGAAAAAGTTTTATGTACACATTGCAGGCATGACATTCCTATTATTTGTGAAACTGATTATCGAAACAATAAAATTTCTAAAAGTTTTTATGGAAAAATCCCTATTGAAAAAGCAATTTCTTTTTTGTTTTATAGAAAAGAAGGAAAAACAAAACAGTTAATTCATCAATTAAAATACAAAGGAAACCAAGAAATCGGTTCTTTTATTGGCAACTGGTTTGGTGCTGTTTTAAAGGAATCTAATGAGTTTCATGAAATTGATTATATTATTCCTGTTCCTTTACATCCAAAGAAATTAAAAAAAAGAGGTTACAACCAACTAACTACTTTCGGAGAATCGTTAAGTATTATTTTAAAAACACCCTACAAAAAAGATGTTTTAGTTAGAGTATCTACAAGTAAAACGCAAACTTTAAAACAACGTTTTGATCGATTTAACAACCTAGATAGTAAGTTTTTCCTAAATGATACTACAATTTTTAAAGACAAACATCTTTTATTAATTGACGATGTCATTACAACTGGCGCAACTTTAGAGGCATGCTGTAAAGAATTGTTAAAAAGCGAAAAATGTAAAATAAGTATTGTAACTATGGCGTTTACAGAATAATTTATAGGATTATTTTTCGTTTATTTGCAGTTAAATTTCAACTTTGTGAAACTTTCTTTTAGATATTTGTTTTTTCTCTTTATTCTATCCATACTTGCCAATTGCGCAAGAAAAGGAAGGCCTGAAGGTGGTCCAAAAGATAAGACTGTGCCACTACTTGTAACCTCAAATCCTCCTTATGAAACCACTAGTTTTTCTGAAAGCAATATTCGGATTTACTTTGATGAATACATTATTCTAAAAGATTTAAACAAAGAATTGGTAGTTTCTCCTCCATTAAAAAATCCGCCAATAATTACACCTCAAGGAAGTGCCAGCAAATACATAAATATTAAAATTTTAGATACTTTACTGTCTAATACAACCTATATTTTTAACTTCGGAAATGCGGTACAAGATAATAATGAAGGTAATAAATTAGAGCATTTTAAATATGTCTTCTCTACGGGAAACTATATTGATTCTCTTATTACCAAAGGAAAGAGCAAAGATGCTTTTTCTAATAAATTTGATAAAGACATCAGCATTTTACTTTATAGAATTGATAGTAGTTTTAATGATTCTATCATCTATAAAGAAAAACCTAATTATGTTACCAACAACTTAGATTCTACCAACTTTCAGTTTTCAAACCTAAAAAAAGGAAAATATTTGGTTGTTGCCTTAAAAGAAGATGCTAAAAATTATATATTCAATCCAAAAACTGATAAAATAGGTTTTTTACCAAACCCAATTGAGCTGCCTAAAGACAGTATTATTACAGAAAATATTTACCTTTTTAAAGAATTACTACCCTTTAAATTTAAAAGAGGTAAAGAAATATCAAAAGGGAAAATTATTTTTGGTTTTGTAGGAGAAAAAAAGGATTTTAAAGTAACTCTTTTATCAAAAACTACAAAAGACTTTAAGAGTATTTCAAAATTTGAAACCGGTAAAGACACCCTAAACTACTGGTTTACACCCTTTAAAGCAGACTCCTTAAGTTTCTTAGTTGCTAATAACACATTTATTGATACGATTACTGTTAAACTTAGAAAAAAGAAAACAGACTCCTTATTAATAAGCTCTTCTACAAATAGTATATTACATTTTAGAGATACTTTTTTCCTTAAAAGCAATAACCCT
>CAZZNK010000032.1:23057-24562 GCA_964655585.1 uncultured Flavobacteriaceae bacterium | reverse complement strand
AAGGTTAATATATTTGTGTTTAAGTTTGTAATAAAATAGCATTGCAATTGTAATAATAACTATTGCGATAAATTGTGAATGTGATAAAATATCATCGATAATAAAACCACGTTTATCACCTCTAAAGAGTTCTAAAAACCCTCTAACTACTGCGTATAGTATTAGATATATTAAAAATAGTTGCCCTTTAAATTGCTGCTGTTTTTTTATCCTAAATAGCATAAACATTATTATCAAAAGGCCTGTAATCTCATATAATTGTGATGGGTGTACTGAGACACCATTTGCTCTCGGAAAATTCATCCCGATAAATGAATCTGTTGGTTTTCCATAACAGCACCCTGCAAAAAAACAGCCCATTCTGCCAATTACATGTACAATAGTTGTGGTAATTGCTAAAATATCTAACATTGGCAATATTGGTATTCTGTGTTTTTTTAAATACCAAAGTAACGTTATTAAAATGGTGATAAACGATCCATAAAAAACAAACCCTCCAGAAAAATTATTTAGCATTAATTTAGGATTATTGAAATAATAAAGTGGTTTTTCTAGATAAAAAAATAGTTTTCCTCCAAAAAAACCTGCAGCAAATATGATGTAAAAGAAGTTGTTTGACAGATTCAAAATACCTAACTCTCTTTTTACACTCCATTTTGTATAAATAGATGCAACCAATGTACCTAAGGCTATTAAAAAAGCATAGGTATATAAAGTGAATTCTCCTATATGTAAAAGCTCTGGATACATATTTAGAATTTTAGTTTAATACTATTTTTTTAGTTATACTCTTATTCTCATATGTCATTTTAATAAGATAGATACCTTTTGATATGTTTTGAATATCTACTCTATTACTTCCAATGGTTATTTTCCCTTTTTTCACAATTTTCCCTAGCATATTTGTAATGGTGTAATGAGAGTTTACCTTGCTATGAATAGTAAATGTGTTTTTTGCTGGATTTGGATACACTTTAAATTGTTTGTTAAAATTTTCGTCAATAACACTCGCTGTAGAGGTTATAGTAAATGTTGCACCAACAAAACTAGTTGCATAGTTATTGCTTATTGATAACGAACCTATTTGTATAAGATATGTTCCTATAGCTTCACCTTGTTCTCTGCTCAAACTTCCTGTAAATGAATCTCCAGAAACTAAATGACCAACAGTTATTTGGTAAGTTAAATCTGGGTCCGTATCTCCTTCTGCCTTCGTAATTTCATTTGCAGTAATCTCTATTGCTTTTTGAGTAATTGTTAAGTTATCAGCAATAAAAGTAACAGCATAATTATTATTTGCCAAAGAGGAAGAGATAGCATAGGTTCCTACATCTTCTCCTGTAGCTCTACTTAAACTTCCTGTAAATGTATCTGAACCAACGATGCTTCCGCTTGTAATTTGATATGTAAAGATTGGATCGGTTACGCCATACTCTTTGGTTTTTGCATCTGCAGTAATCTCTATTGCTTTTTGAGTAATTGTTAAGTTATCAGCAATAAAAGTA